>CALEEC010000054.1 GCA_937949245.1 uncultured Gemmataceae bacterium
ATACCGTTGGCGTCGCCGACCACCGTGACCACGCCGGACAATTCCCCTACATCCACGAAGGCTTGCATTTTCTGCCGAATGGCCGCGAGTTTGTCTCGGTCGAAATCAGCCGCCCCTCCTTCGGTTCCCAGACACACTGCCCAGCAGCAAGCCACGAAGCCGACGTAACGCATCATCCCTTCTCCTCACTCGCCTAACAGGCGAAAAGTCGAACTCGAACGCAGCAATGTTGCCGAGGATAAAGGAGAAAATGTGTCCGGGGAAAGGAAAATCGGCCGTCCTGAAGAGAAATGATTCCGGTCCGGGGAAAGAAGAATCGGTCATCCTGAGGCAACCGGTAAGAAGGTTGCCCCATTTTGCGGAGCGGTCAACCTCGGGTGCCACTGCCACTCCGCAGGGAGTGGCGGGAAAGTCGTTTCGCCGAGAGGAACGGGGAACGCTTACTTTCCAGTATCTCTCTTGCGTTCGCGTTCGGGGCGTTGTGGCAACGCGGGCATCGGTTCGGTGCGGTCGGTATCCCGCAATTTCTGGCGCACTCGGCTGAGCAGAGGGCCAATCGAATTGACCGGGATCGACAATTTTTGGCTAATCTCTTCGTAACTGCGGCGTTCCAGATAGAACATGCGGACCACTTCGCGTTCGGTCGAGGGCAATCGCCGGAGCATTTTTTCCAGTTCCTCAGTTTGCTCCATGTCCATGCTGGGCTGAGTGCGTTCGACGCGGGCACGAGTGGCCGCGGCACGAGCTTCGGGCGGTTTGGTCGTCGGGAAGCGTTTGGCTAATTCGTCCATGCAAATGCGACGAGCAATCACCGTCAGGTAAGTTGCCAAACTGGAATTGCCGCGGAACTGACGCAACACTGCATAGTCGTTAGCCACGATCTTCAGCAGCACTTCTTGAGCCAAATCTTCGACATCTTCCGCCGTCAAAGTATTGCTTCGCAAATACGCCATGTAATGGATGACGTGATAGATCAATCCCAAGAACCGGTCGACGAACTCGTTCCAGGCTCCGGTTTCATGTTGCAGACAATTTTTGAGAATCCGACGATCTAATTCCGTGAGCGGCACGCATGGACCTCCTTAAGGAAGGCGGAACAGTTCGTTCAGGATCGACCCATTGTCTACTGACACGAAATTCCTGCCGCGATGGTGAAGATCTTTCCGACATTCTACGCGGTGATCGAACGAAACGGTAGAGCCTAGTTTCGGGAATCTCCGTAGTTTAGGACGATGTTCCGACGGCTACACCGATTATGGCGATCGTTCAGCGCCTGGGGCGAACAACATCTTCACTCCACAGATCCACCACCATACTAAGATCGCCACAGTTTCGCTAGCATGGTAGATATCTGTACCCACATGAACCGTCGGCACCCATTCGGTAGTTTGTCCGGCAGAATGGATCGTTTCGCTAAAATAACCGAAGCCCACCGCGATGCGTACATCCAGGCCGACTAGCACCAAATCGATTCCCAACAACAATGCGACCAGTGTCAGGATCGCGGAATTGAGCAGCAACACCGTGGAACCGTTCGCCGAGGTCGGCCCCAGAGCGGTAGGCGTAGGCCAACGCAACCAGCCACAGCGGTCATGGGTCGTACTCGTCTGCGCAACCGGGGGCAAATCTCCGACGATGATCGGACGCCAGCACCGGCCAGGTTCGGCCAGCAGCACGAACAACGGGACAATGGCCAACAGCACATCGTAGAACATGTAGTGGTAACAGCACAGGTACGCCGTCAGAAATAGAAACACGGTCGTCATCCCGGTCGGCGAGCGATCGTATCGACCGCGCAAAGTGTGCCAGCGTAGGGCAATTTCCAACACCATCAGCCACATGGCCCAACTGACGGCGAAGGCCAACGGCGTTTCGCGTTGGTCGCGGGGCAGTGACCAATCAAGCAGCACCCGCCGCGGTAGTCCGAACAGATCGCGGCTCAGACGCACCCAATTGGCATCGACATCGTACAACGCCGACGCCTGCCGACCGACGTAAAACCAGTCCCACCACGCCTGCCAGCCGACGACCGGCAGCGTCAGTGCCGCGAGGCCGGCTCCGCTTAGTACCATGGCTAAGCACATCTGCCAACGGCGTAGCAGCAACGGCACCAGAAAAAATGCCATCCCCCAGACCGGTTTGAAAGCCAACAACCCCCAGACGATCCCGGCCGTGACGTATCGGCCGCGGGTCGCTAGCAGCCATCCCCACAGCACGATATTCAACGTCAGCGGAGCGTTTTGCCCCAGATCGACACCATGACGAAAGCCCGGCCACAGCAGCACCAACAGCGTCGCAACCGACCAAGGCACCCGGCCCCGGGTCATGAACGAGCCAGCCAACCCTGCCGTGAATGCCAGTACAATCAGGATCGTTTGCGTGACGTGATACGCCCACTGCGGATGATCGCCCAGGGCCAAGGGGGCGAACACAAACGCTTGGATAGGCGGATACAGCGGCCCACCGACCCCCAAACGGTCGGGCGGATGCTGCAACCGCTGCAATCGTTCCGGCAACCAGTGCGGCGCAACGGCTTGGGCCAGCACCAGCGTTTGCAGAACATTCGTCCCGCCTAACGGCGTTGCGATCGCGGCCGAGGTCTTGGCCCACTGGGCATCGTCGCTGCCGATGAACCATTCCAGCAACTGCTCGGCATCATGTGTCGCGGCTTCAGGAGCTTCGGCCGACCGGGGAAACGCCTTCTGGGCCACATACCATTGATAACGCCGTTGATACAACTGCCGACCATAGCCGCGGGTAAGCATTCGCCCCATGAGCCATTGACCGCCGAAATCGATGGTCGTGTGTCCGTGGTTGCCATCGGGTCGACGTTTCGGATCCCCCAGCGGAAGTTTGTCATCGAAGGCATGCCACGAGTGATGCAACCTGCCGGCTGCGACGCCTAGCACAAGCACCCACGCGGTCAGAAGCAGTGTCCGTCGCCCCAACAGATACTGCACCACCTGATGCGCTAGAGTCGTCATGCTGCTTTGGCACGGATCAGGCCTTGATGATACGCGGGAGAGGCATCGAGTACCCCCGTCGTGGCCCAATGTTCCGCGATCGCCGTCGCGGTGTGCAACGCCAATTCGTGGCGTTGACGATAATGCTCCAATGCCGCGCCGTCGATCGCGGGGGGTACGAAGATCGGGTCGAGCGTCACCAAATATCCCCTCGCGCCCCACTTCGGCACGGCGAAGCGATCCCACGACCGGGCACGCCATGCGTGACTGTAGGCAATGCCCAGCGGAATGATCGGCAAGCCACTGCGGGAAGCGACGAACACCGCCCCGAGTTGCGCCTTGCGTCGCGGACCTCGTGGACCGTCGGGAGTGATGCCCAAATGGCCGGTTTTGCTGACCTCGAGCATGTTCAACATCGCTTCGGTTCCCCCGCGAGTGGTCGAACCACGCACCGTGCGAAAGCCCATGCGTTCGACCAGTTCGGCAATCAACTGCCCGTCGGCATGTCGGCTGATCAGAACGTGAATGTCACTGCGTGCGAAGAGGGCAGCGGGCATCAGCAGATGTTCGTGCCAAAAAGTGTAAATAAAGCGTTGTTTGGCTCGGCCACCGCGAGGGTCGCAGTCGACTCCCAGCATCCGCATCCGTGGCCGCACCGAACTCATCCAGCCGCGTAACACCCAAGTTCCCAGCCAAGCCGCCGTGGAGATCAACCACGGATTGCGTAGTTTCATGCGTCGTTCCTCCGTGAACGCCCTTTGGTGCAGGAGTATACCACGCGGTGGCCATGTCGCCTAGAGCCTGTTCGGCACGGGCAATAAATGCCCCGAGGCCGAGCCGCTGGAGTTTTTAGCGACTCGGCCTCGGGGTAGTCACGAATCCGTAGGTGAGACAGATTCGCTGGTCGATCGATCACTTGCTCGCCGGGGCAGCCGGGGTAGCGGGAGCCGGCAGCGATTCCGCCTGAGCAGCCGGGGCGGCCGGGGCAGCAGCTGGAGCCGAGGCGCACGGATCGCAGCAGGCATCGCAGACATCGCAGCACATCCGCTTCTTCAGCAACTTGGCGAACAACCCGGTCAGCTTCGGACAAGCGCACGGATCGCAGCACTCGGTCTTGCAGCAAGTGGCGCACTTAGCAGCCGGGGCGAGGGTGGTGCATGCAGCAGCCGGGGGGCAGGCCGGTTCCACAGGAACCCAACGCGGCTTGCGGACGCAGACATCGTAAGCCACTTGCACCGGAACCTTCTTGGTCACCGTAGTCGGAACCATTTCGGTCACCGTGTAGGGCACCTTCACGCAGGTTTGGTAAGGCACCATCTTGCAAACCGTGTAAGGCACTTGCTTGCAGATGACTTCTTGCTTCATCGTGCAGACAGTCACCGGCACTTGCTTGACGCAATCTTGCTTGACCAGCTTGCAGACGGTGTAGGGCACCACCTTCTCGATGGTTTGCGGCACCATCTTGACGACGGTGTAAGGCACGCGCTTGACGTGCGTTTCGGGGACGTTGCGAACCACAGTGTACGGCACGCGACGCACTTGTTGCTCGGCAACCATACGGGTCGTGGTGTAAACTTGTTCCCGCACTGCAACCGCGCCTTCGACGAACACCCGGCCTGGACCATCGGTGGCATGCCCCACCAGGCCATTGCCACAACCGTTGCCCAACACCGCGCCACTAGGACCAGGTTGCGCTTTGACCGCATTGGCGTCGACATAAGCGCCCATTACGTTGCGAACCACGTTGACGGTGTATTGCTGACGAACCGTTTCGCTGACCATGCGGGTCACCGTGTAGGGCACCCGACGAGTAACCGTCTCAGGGACATAGCGGGTCGTGGTGACCGGCACTTGTTTGGTGTAGGTGTAGGGCACCTTCTTGCAAACCGTGTAGGGCACCTTTTCGACCACCGTTTCCTTGACGTAGCTGGTGCAAGGAACTTGCTCGCAGACGGTCTTGTAGCAGGTCACCTGACGGGTGCGGATTTCATCCGGGCACTTGACACGGCACAGCTTGGTTCCGGTTTGCTTTTGCACCATTTGGCAGGTGCACGGATCGAAGCAGCAGGTGTAGGTCGGAACACGTTGCCAAACCGTCTTACCAGGGACGCGGTAGGTTTCGCAACGGGTTTCGGGCACTTTGCGGCTGATCGACTTCATCACCGTGACCGGCTTGCACACTGTCTTGACGCAGTCGCGGTAGCAAGTTTCGACGACATTCTGATAGCCCGTGCAGTGAACCGTCTTCATGACCGTTTCGCGCACTGGTTTGCACACCGTGTAGGTGCAATCCTTGTAACGCGTTTCGCACACCGGCTTGCACACCGTGTAGCTGCACTCACGCACTTGTGGATCGCAGATCTGCTTGCATACTTGGAAGTGGCACTTCTTCACATGCGTTTCGCACACCGGCTTGCACACCGTGTAGCAAACATCCTTGTAGTGGGTCTCGCACACTTGTTTGCACACCGTATAGGTGCATTCCTTGTAGTGCGTCTCGTACACCGGCTTGCAGACGGTTTCCACGACCTTCTTGTAGCAGGTTTCGTGGACCGGCTTGTAAACGGTGTAGTGGAAATCTTTCATCACCGTCTGATAGCACGGACGGTAGACCGTTTGTTGAACCGTCTTGTAGGCCGTCTCATAGCAGGGCTTGTAGCAAGTTCGCACTTCATCGCGGTAGCAGGTCTTGCAGACGGGCTTCATCACCGTTTCGCAGACCGTTTGGTAGCAGGTGTGGAACCGCTTTTCCATGACTGTGTCGTACACCAGCTTGTAGCACGGCTGACTTTGCTGGACGCAGGAGCTAAAGCAGCTTTGGGCGTCACAACACAGGGTGCCACAGCTCGAGTACTTGGCGGCTCCAAAGTGGCCGGCTTGAACAGACGAATCGGCCCACAATAAGGCGATCGTCGCTATTGCCACAGCGGAACCCAAGTGCATCCTCATGACTTCGCCTCCTCTGGGTCTGTCTGATGGGGCTTTCCTGCCCGGACACTCTTGATGGACTAACGCGATCTGAACGCCTTTGCCCGAAGTGTCCTATCAGCCAAACCGATCGACTCGCTCGCTCTACTCGACCCTCCGACGCTTCGATCCCAGCGACCGACGCCGGACTTGTCTGGCCTATTCATCGGTCGAGCTTTCCCGAACCAATCAGGCGCCGCACTCAGGATCTTGCCGATCTCGCCTCAATCGCTTCCGTTAACGCACGGCATAACGATGGTGCTACTTGTAGTGGTGAAAGAGCGCCCCTAGGTGACAAATCTTCCTTGCGCGGCGCAAGATGCGCGGTTCGAGATCAGCTCCGCGTCGGTTCGGCTCGTTCCTACATTCTGAAAGGTGGAGCATCGGACCCGGCATGGGCCGTTTTCCACGGCCGGCGTTGGTTCGAGTGAATCCCTGCACTCAGAGAGGCATGGAGAACGGACGAAACAATTTCAGGGAGCACGAAGCTCCCCGAAGGATAAACGACCGGCTTGAAGCCGCGCCCTGGAGGTGTTCCGCCGCGAGGACTATCGCCGCAAGAGAATCTCGGCTTTCACCGGTTTTTCGCTACTGACGGTCACCGACGTTTCCCCTTTCGACTTGTCGCGGGGCTTGATCGAACTGAGGGTGTACTCGCCGAAGGGGACATCTTTGAACACAAAGTTGCCCTTTTCATCGGTTTGCGTCGTTTGCGCCTCGCCCTTCTGGGGTTTGAGCGTGACCGTCAGCCCCGGTTGCGGGTTGCCGGCGAGGGTTACTTTCCCCAGGATTTTGCCGACCTTGGCTTTAGGCGTTGGTTGGGGGGAAGTCCCAGGCGTGCCCATGCCGGACGAATTGGTTTCGTCGGCGGCCACTTCGGTGACGGCTTTGATGGCGATTTCCTTTTGCGTCGCCATCTTCGCTGAATTGACGAACCGCACCGTTAAGACCGTGTCGGCATTCACGTTCTTGAACTCGCGCGTGACCACATATTTGCCTTCGGTTTTCTGCAGCGGCACCGGTTCGAGATTATCCGGCGTTTTGCCCAGATACACATAGGCTTCGGCGACGTCCGAATCGGGATCTTCGCTGGCCGTCGCGATGACTTTAAGTGTCGTACCCTTCTTGATTTGCGCCTCGTTTTTGATCGGATCGACCTTGGGAGCGTCGATCGTCACGGCGGGGGGGGTCTTGTCCAGAAAAACGGTCACTTGGTCGAGTTCGGCATCTTTGTCCGAGACGCTCAAGACCAGTTTGCCCGGCTCGTTGCTGGGGATCGGCAGTTCCCATTCTTGGGTTCGTGAGGCCAGTTTCAACGCTTGCTCTTTGTCCGCGTAGGTCAACGTCAACGTCCGCTCGTACCCGCCTTTGAGGATCGGTGCAATGGTCTGATTGTTGATGCGGATGGTCAGTTCTTCGTTGGCTGCGACTCCTTGCGTGGCTACGCGGAACGTCGGCTTGATCTTCGGATCGCTGATGTTGAACGCGCGTTCGACGACGAAGAAGGCTTTCTTTTGCAACGGCGTAAAGGTCGCCGAGGTGCCGGCCGAGGTGTCAAAGTCGCCCTCGAAGGAAAAGACGCGGCGCAAGCCATCGACGTCGACGGCCACATCGCCTTTGGTCTTGCCTGGCAGGAACTTGAGGTTCTTCGCCATCAGCACGGTCGAGCGTTGGGCCGCGGTCAGTTCTTTGGCGGTCTGAGCCGTGTCGCTGCCTTCGCGTAACCCCGGAATGCGTCGCGGGTCGAGGTCGAGGCGCACTTTCACCGGCGGACTGTCCGGTCCAATCGGTGCATCCGGTTTCAAACGCAAGCCGATTTTGAACTCGCCGTCTTGGTAGGAAACGCTGTTGTCGATCTCGACGTATTCGCTAGGATGCAACAAGGTAGCTTTGAAGTTGGCCTCGGCTTCCTTGACTTCTTCCAATTTGTCGGGATTGTCCGCATCGAAAACGCGGGCCAACAAAAGCAAATCGGCCGACGAGACTTTCTCGATCTTCTTGGTCGGATCGACTTCAAAAACAACCTTCTTAGTGGTGCCGGCCTGGATGTCAAATTTCTTGGAGCTGACTAACAGTTCGCCGTTGTAAAACAAGCGCACGACCAACGAGCGGTCGTATCCCTCCTCGTCTTTGGTAGGATTGGTCACATAGACCGAAGCAAGCATCTCTTGATTGGGTCGCACGCGAAATTGGCTGAAGGCCGCCGTGCTGGCCTGCTGGGCCGACTTCGGCAGTTTCCGCAGTGTCTGTTCGACATCGGGGGAGCCAATAAAGAGAAACGGTTCGCCTTTGGCCCACACCGCGAGCGGTTCCGCCAAGGCGAGCATACCCACAAGGGCCATCCAGCGAGCGAATCGAGGGATCATCAGATTCTCTCCTAGGCATCGGGGATTTCTCTCTGCTGCCGTGCATGGTGACAGGTTCTCCACAAGAGTCAATAGGCGATCCGCACTCGCAGGAGACCGCCTGGGCAAAATTTTCCTTTTCTTCGCGCGAACCGCACGGAAAGTCGTTGGCTCGGTAGGGGGATGCGATCGCGTGAACTTCACACCGAGGCACTTGGTCGGAGGAATGGTTGGGATCAACTGGACTTTTTCCTTTTTTGGCGCGAACTTTGCCGAGGGTCGCTCCGTCTGAGAATTTGTTGGGATTGACTGGACTTTTTCTTTTTTTGCGCGAACTTTGCGGAAGGTTGTTCGGTCTTGTGAGATAAAGTCGGTCGCGAGTTGCTGGACTTTTTCCATTTTTTCGCGCGAACTCTGTGGAAGGTGGACCAGTCTAAGAGTTGTTGCGATCGACTCCATTGTTCAGGTGGTAACCGCTGGGGTTTTCCCCGATTCTGGAAATGTCCCGGCACTTGCTTTCAGGAACACCGTGAAAGAAAAAAGAAAATTTTTCGCGCAAGATCGTTTCAGGCTTGACGAACGACCATAGGATGGTTGGGTTCGTCGGAGCAGCAACAGCTCGACAAAGCCGAAAAGCAGCCGAAAAAGCTGAAAATTCCGTACGAAACTGCGTTATTCAGATGTGTCCCTTGAACCTTTAACCCTCGATTTATGCTCGATTGCTAGTTTGGGAGTGTTGTTCACCTCATAGTACCCTCCTTCTTTCTGTGCCGGAGGTGCCCCATGGTATCGACGATTCGGATGAACGCGGTGCGGTCGATGATGCGTTTCGTAGCCACCATGGCGGCGAAACTGCAAGGTCGCATCGTATCCGGGTATCGGTATCGACCGGCCCCCCCGGCATTCCTGCTGGTGGAATCCCATCCACTCCATCGCGGATATATACCGAACTCGTTACGCTTGCCCCACCTCGGAGCAACTCCCCCCGAGGAGGCAGCCCTCGCACGAGCCGGTAGATCCGTCGGTTTCGCCGGTTGTCCCGATTGTCCGTGTCGGCCGAGTTCCTCCAATGGTTGGGGAACGATGCCGACCCTCATCGTAGCTCTAGGCTTCACGAGCATCGATCGCCTTGCGATCGACGCGGCTGCGTTTCCTCCCCATCACGGCACGGTCGACGATTGCCAATCGTTTGCCGGCCAGGACGGTCAACGGCAGCCAGGCCTCGCGTGGAAGATCTCAGGCTTCCTCGAAGCCGATCGCGAGCGAACCACGGCAACAGGAAAGCGAGGTCGCATGGCTTAGAGCAGCATTCCACATTCGACGTTTGTCGTTGGACCAGGGAACAGGTTGACCTATGTCGCAGGGATGTGGGAATCGCACTCTGAGTTGTGAACTTCGTTACCGGAATCGAACTATTCCACGCTGGTATTGAGGAGCGCTAACGACCGTTCGAGCCTTCGCCGCGGGTGCGTGATGTCCCGTTGCTGCCTTTTTGTTTACGAGGTAGCAAGCATTCCATCCGCCCATCTGGGAAAGACATTCTCGAACGAGCGTCAGCGTGTTTACGACGTACCGACACCGTGATCGGTCGCGCCCCCAGACGATTGCTGTCATCGCTTGGACAGGCACACATTGGCCCTGCACCGAGGAAGGGACGAATTGCCTGCATCGGGCACCGATCGCACGCCGCGGGGATGGTGCGCTCTTTCTCTACTGATCCGAGAAATGAGCCGCCCCGCGGCGGCGTGTGTGGAATCCAACAGGGTGGATCGGGCTAGGAAGATACTGGATGACTGAGACGGAAATCACTCTGCTGGTACTCAAAGCACAATCGGGCGATCGAGCGGCTTACGGCGAACTGGTGCCATGCTTCCAGGACACCGTTTACGCCACGGCTTTGATTCGGGTACGGAACGCGACGGAAGCTCAGGAACTAACGCAAGAAGTGTTTTTGCACGCCATGCGTAAGCTGCCGCAATTGCGAAATCCCAGTTGCTTCCCCGGTTGGCTGCGTCGCATCACGAAACGGATGGCCAGCAACCGCTTGACTCGGCGTAGCCGAGTGGTCGTTGCGGAAACCGATATTCTCGAAAGCGTGCAAGCGAACATGCACGAACCTTCGTCGGAAATCGAACGCAGCGAAACCACGGCTACCGTGCGTACCGCCTTGGCCGAACTGAAACCGATGGACCGCGAAGTGCTCGAAGAGTTTTACCTACGGAACCGAACTGTCCAGGAGATTGCCCAAGACTTCCGCATTCCGGTCGGCACGGTCAAACGGCGTCTGCATACGGCCCGAAAACGAATCAAGGAAGTGCTTGAAGACGCGGAACCGTCGGCTGCCAAGCCTCGCAAAGGCCGGCGACGCCAACTCGCCTGCTGCGGCGTCTGAGGCACTGTTGCAACACCGCCGTCGATGGACGTGACGACGCGCCATTTCGGGACGCCCGGAGCCGACGACGTGAGTCGTGGGGGGAATATCGAACACCCGCCCGCGGACTGGCGTCTGCGGCTCGCGCCTATAACAGGAGCCGACGACGCCAGTCGTCGGGTGGTTTCTTAGGAGGTGGTTTTCCGACGTAGCGTCGGGAGATTCTAACCCTCCGTCGATGCACGTCGGACGGCTCGCTTGGATGCGTCGTCGAAGTCCCCCGTTTTAAGCCAACTTGCGTGCCCGTAGATGGGCGAGCATCGCGTCGCGGGCACCGTTGAGCAAGACTTCAATCCGCTCTTGGCTAATGCCGAACTCCAATGCGCTGTAGCCGAACGTCGGAATCCGACAAATCACTTGATCCCATACGCGGACCGCTTCATCGCCCCAACGTGTGACGGTGTCGATCAACCGCCCGATGCGCAGGGTCACCTTCGACGCATCCAAGCGGGGCGGCTCGACATCACCGGGCACCGGCAGTTGATCGTCCAACAACAATCCCAACGGCAACGCCCCGTCGTTGCGAGGTGGCCCCATGACGCGGATCACCCGTTCGTTGCGAGGTTCGGCAAAGTAGAGGATGGGCAAAGTCAGTACGGCTGCTCCATCGACGATGAAATGCCCTGTCTTGACCTCGCCCAGGTACTTCCCCCACCCTGCTTGCCAGACCACCTCTTGCCACACCAGGGGAATGCTCATCGACATCCGCACCGCTTGCAGCACGGGGCAATCGGGAGCGGTGCGATGGTTGAGAATCAACGGCTGCTTGTCGGAAGTATCAGCGACGCAGGCGGAGAAGTCTCGCCCCGAACGCTGGGCGAACTCGGCTAGAGTCCAGGTCGGCTCGTAGTCGCGGAACTTCCGCTTCAACAAGCCGCCGAGCCACGCTTCAAACACCTCGGTACTGAAAAAGCCGCCGAACTCGAGGAAGGACAACAGCGGTGCCAGTCGGTTATTTTTGTGCTGCCCGGCGTGGTCGAGAATGGCGTTGAGAGCAGCATCGTAGATGTCGTCGCGCTGCGGGATCATCCCTAGGCCGGCCTTCAGCCCCAAAGCCAACCGCGGCGCTTTCCCCAGAGCGGTTTGCAGAGCTTGGTCGATGCCCTTTTCGATGGCTTGACGGAACAACCGGCGCGTTTCACTGTCGGGGCGGCGTGCCGCTTCACGGAGGCTGTCGAAATCGGGCGGTTCGAGAAACCGCGGGAAGGCGGCATCTTTGGTCCCTTCGGTGCGAGCGATTTCCAGCAATTCCTTGACCGTGAAGCCCGCTGCGACCAGAACCGCCGAGATCGCCCCCGCCGAGGTGCCTAAGAGCCTGTCCAAAAAGCAAGATTAACGTGTAAGGCGGCGGACCATCACATGGATCATCGAGACATACACGAACGCGGTGCTGCTCGCCGTCGTCCGCTCGTAGTCTTTCGCCAGCCGGCGGTAACGGTTGAGCCA
>CALEEC010000055.1 GCA_937949245.1 uncultured Gemmataceae bacterium
CGTCGAGGGAGCCCAATCTTGCAGGGGAGACGAGGGACATTGGTAAACCTTTATGCGAGAGTTATGGACGACCGCCAGGTTATGCGCCGCTGCTGAGCCACTCCAACCTGAACCACCTGTGAAGATAAGTCGGCGGAATATCGCATCTTGTTCGATATAAGAGAGAATATATACTGTCCAAGCGCTCCCCCACATATGCGCTCCATTAGTGCCGTAGGGGGGCGAATCAGTGGTACCACCAGTCACCATATAGCCGTTGGCGTCATGGAACGAGTGGAGAGCGATACCGATCTGTTTGAGATTGTTTTGGCATGACATCCGCGCTGCTGCTTCACGGACTTTCTGAACCGCCGGCAACAGCAGACCAATCAGGATCGCGATAATCGCGATAACGACGAGCAGTTCGATCAATGTGAACCCACGCCGACGTTGGAGAGTGGACATGCGACTGTACCTCAGTAATGAGTAATGAAGGTGACGACGAGCCTCGCTACTTCATGGACATGTCGAGGAAACTCAGCTTAGAAAAGCCAATAAACCAAGAGAGTTCCTAGGCATTTCTAATCTACAAGATAAATAATAGATTAGCTAGCCGCATGCAATCAGAAAAAAGAGGGAACCAATTTTCGATCGATTTCTTCGCTTTTTAGCTAGTTGGAGGAGATCGATACAACTCGTCGCCGTCTTGCATGAGACGCCTAGCCTCCGGCCTCGACGCGATTTTGTGGCCTACGAAACGCCGAGTGGGGGAACTTACGACACATCGATTCTAGTGCCACTGCGATTTTCCTGCTCCCGTCAATCTTGCGGAGCGAGAAACTGGGAAAATCGCTTGGAAGCGATCACCGTTTCGCCTTTTTCCGTCCGCGTCACGATCAACGTAGCCATGCCTGGAGATTTCTCGATCAACTCGAGTACCCGTTCCACCGGTAACAGACTCGCCGCTTTGGTAAAGCTGTCACTCTGAATACCTTTCGGCGCGATGACCGAAACACTGCGTCGGCCAATCAGCCCCAGCCCTGTGCGTGGGTCGAGAATGTGCGAATAACGCACGCCGTTGATCTCGACGAATTGTTCGACATCGCCGGAAGTCGAGACGGCCGCGTTTTTCAGCAAGACAATGCGCCGCGGTTGATTCTTACTGAGGGAGGCAATCTCGACTCGCCAACCCGGCTGATCGGGGGGTGCGTCGGCTACCGCGATGTCACCTCCCGCCGCGACCAACGCCCGCGTGATGCCGTGCTTACGCAGCACTAGCAGTGCTTCATCGGCGGCATAACCTTTGGCGATCCCCCCTAAATCGAGTTGCATGCCCGGCACCAACAAACGCACGGTACGCTGTTGGGCGTCGAGTTCCATCTTGCGAAACCCCACGCGAGCCTTGGCCGATTCGAGTTCTTTCCGGTCGGGCAATTGTTGCGTGCGTCGCGACATCCGCCACAGTTGCACCAGAGGGCCAACCGTGACATCAAACGCGCCGTCCGACAATTCCGAGACTTCTTTCGCATAGGCCAACACCGTGAATAGGTCGCGACTGACGACGACCGGTTCCCCCGCTTTGACCGCATTTTTTTTGCATAGCTGCATCAGTTCGCTGTTGGGCTTATAATCACTCATGATGCCGTCGAGTTCGGCGACCCGAGCGAAGGCTTCCCGGGCCGCCAGATCTGCGGTGGCTCGGTTCGAGGCATACAAGACAATCCGAAACAAGGTTCCCATGTGTTTCGATTCGTACTCATACCGTTCGAGTTTCTGCACTGGCTCCGCAGCGCTCGCCCAAGAAACACACAGGCTCCCCATCCAGAGAATGGCTGACCATCGCATGAATGTATCGCCCCACGAATTTAGGTTGCTGACGAAAATCGGCGGAACGCAGCAACTGCTCTCCTGGCTAAATCCAGACGCCGCGTTCCCTCTGCGTCGAACGCAGCGTCTGCCTATCTTCTTTGCCAAGTGCCGATTTTTGGTATCTTCTAAACAATTCAGCAACATCGCTGAGGGAGATTGTTGAATTCTGCAAAACGGCATCTTGGCAAATTTCTGATGAAGTCTCATTCTAAAATGCAGAGGTCGGGAAAGAAATTCCCCTAATTTCGGAGAGTGAAGCATCTATGACGCGATTCTGGTCATTTTCTGGCGTTGGCCTCTTGGCAACTGGACTTTTAGCGATCATGCTAGGGGAATCAGCCCGATCTGGGTCTACGGCTGCCGCGGAGTTCAAGAACTATGTCGAAAAACTGACCGGAGCAGACGGCGTCGTTCAGTTTGAAATGATCGCTATTCCCGGCGGCACCTTCTTGATGGGCAGCCCGGAAAACGAACCGGGCCGCAACGATGATGAAGGGCCTCAGCATCTGGTTCAGGTCAAGCCGTTCTGGATGGGCAAGTGCGAAGTCACTTGGGATGAATTCGACTTGTACTGGAAGACCGAACCAGCGGTCGATCCGAACAGCCCCGAAGCGAAAGATCCCAAGGTGGATGCCGTCAGCCGGCCAACTCCGCCTTATGTGGACGAGACTTATGGCCACGAACGTGAAAAACACCCGGCATTGTGCATGACGCATCACAACGCCATGGAGTATTGCCGTTGGCTATCGATTAAGACCGGCAAAAAGTATCGCCTCCCCACCGAGGCCGAATGGGAGTACGCCTGCCGGGCCGGCTCGAAGACGATGTATTGCTGCGGCGACGATCCTAAACAATTGCAAGAGTACGCTTGGTTCAAGGAGAATTCGAAAACCGAAGACTACCCCAACGGCACCACGCATCAAGTGGGAACCAAGAAACCGAATGCCTTCGGTCTGCACGACATGCACGGCAACGTCATGGAGTGGTGTTTGGATCACTACTTCAAAGACACCTACAGCAAGTTTGCCAACGTGAAACTAGCTCTGTCGCCAATTGTGGTGCCCACGGAACGCAAATGGTCGCATGTGGCCCGGGGCGGCCATTGGGCCGACGATGCTAGCAAACTGCGGAGTGCCGCTCGACGAGCGTCGGACAAAAGCTGGATGAAACACGATCCGCAACGGCCGCAGTCCATCTGGTGGTTGACCAAGTTTGATGTGATCGGCTTCCGAGTCGTGCGTGCCGTCGAAGAGCAACCAGAATTGCTCGATCTGAAATCGAAGGTGACCAAAGAAAGTGAGTGATCGCCGCGTAGGTGCCCTGCGACAAGAAAAGTCGCCGCCACGATGACCTACGCCAAGGGGAATTCGCCTTGAATGTAATCGACTCACGCGAAGAGAAGGGATCGCTGGGAAATCCCCCGCTGGCCATTTGCCTTGCAGGGGACTCGGTACGATCGAACGTCTGTGGGCAACGTGTTTGTCTCCTCTTATCCTAAGAATAAGGAATAGCCTCATGTCCGAGAATCATTCCGTCGATACGTCGAATCGTCGCGATTTCCTCAAAGCTTCAGCCGTCGCCACGGGGACGGCTTTGACAGCGAATCTTGCCCAAGCCAAGTTCTTTGCCGGCGGAGATGAAACGATCAAAGTCGGTTTGATCGGTTGCGGCGGTCGCGGCACCGGAGCGGCGTTCGACTGCTTGAATGCCGACAAGGGCGTTCAGATCGTCGCTATAGGCGACGTGTTTGAAGATCGCCTGCAAGGCTGCCTCAATCAATTGAAGAAGAACCATCCCGACCGCTGCAAAGTGACCCCTGAAACCGCCTTCGTGGGGCTGGATGCCTACCGAAAGGTGATCAACGCCGGCGTGGACTTGGTGATTCTCGCGACTCCGCCGGGCTTCCGACCGCTGCATCTGGAGGCGGCCGTCAAAGCCAACAAGCATATCTTCACCGAAAAGCCGGTCGCCGTCGATGGCCCGGGCATCCGTAAGTGTTTGGCCGTGTACGAAGAAGCCCTGCAAAAGAAACTCGCCATCGTTGCAGGCACGCAACGCCGACACCAAACCGGCTACATCGAAACCATCAAGCGTTTGCACGACGGCGAAATTGGTGATATTGTTGCCGGTCGCTGCTACTGGAACATGGGCGACATCTGGTTCCGTAATCGCAAGCCCAATCAAAACGATGTGCAGTATCAGTTGCACAACTGGTATCACTTCCTCTGGCTGAGTGGAGATCACATCGTCGAACAACACGTTCACAACCTCGACGTGATCAACTGGGTGCTGCGGGCACATCCACTGCGTGCCACCGGTATGGGCGGACGCAGTAATCGCCCGGTCGGTGATCCCAAGGAAGTCGGCAACATCTTCGATCACTTCGCCGTCGAATTGGAATATCCCAACGGCGTCTTCGTCCACAGTTTCTGCCGACAGATTGCCGGTTGCGTGGGCAACGTCTCCGAAGCGGTCACCGGCACCAAAGGCGCGTCGCAAATCGCGGAGTATCGCATCAATGGTAAGCGGGTGATCGATCGCAACCAAGACAATGCCCCTTATGTGCAAGAGCACATCGACTTGATCCGCAGCATCCGCGAAGGCAAGCCGCTCAACGAATTGAAGAACGTCACCGAAAGCACGCTCACGGCCATCCTCGGCCGCATGGCCACCTACACCGGAAAAGCCGTCACTTGGGAACAGGCGTTGAATTCCAAAGAAGACACCATGCCGGCCAACCTCAGCCTGACCATGACCGAGCTGCCGACGCCTCCGGTCCCCGTCCCCGGCAAGACGAAACTCATCTGATCGGCTGACTGAAATGGTCCCAACTACCGCGGAGGAAAGGGGAAATCCCTCCTCCGCTTTTGCGTTATTGGCCATTTTCTGCCTGCGAAATGCGGTGGTATCTTCTTGCCTTGATCGCATCGGTTCCCCGCCGATCGACTCTCTGGCCATACTTTCCTTCGCTTCGGCCCCTTCACTCAGCAAGAATTTCCACTTGCGCGATTCCTTGGCACCTTGAGAGAAGATTGTCTAAGGACGAAGCAATCTCACCTTCTCGAACCTCGCCGGGTACGGCAGTTCGCCTGCTTTACAGGCATTGATTGCCGAATCTCCCAGCATTCGCACACCGGATTCCCATGCCTACTTGGGTCGGATGCATGGAAAACGGGCAGAGTTGCTTTTACGCAAGTCTTTTTCAATTAGAATCTTGTGACATTCCAATTCCTCGTTTGTCACTTTAGCGGCATTCCAATTGCTTAGTTCTCAGATTCCACGAGAACTGTGGCTGGAATGCGTAATTCGTTGGCATTGTGGATCAGATCAAACGACATTCGACTCAGAAACTAACGGAGGATTCTTCGTGAGACGCCTGTGCCCCTCTCCCGTGTTCTCTTGGACGGTCGTGCTGCTAAGCTGGGCGGTTGCTCCAGGGAGTGCGGAAGAAAAGACGTCCCCCCCCAAGGCTCCTACCTTTTCTCGGACGCTCGCCCAACTCCCCCCGGAACT
>CALEEC010000056.1 GCA_937949245.1 uncultured Gemmataceae bacterium
ATGATAAAACCGAGCGCCCAGACGGGCCACCAGTAGAACAGGCTCGAGTGGCTGATGATCGTGATTTTGGTATCACGATCCACCTTGGGGGAAACGGAAGATGCGGGGGATGCTGCTGCGTTATTGGGTTCCGTCATGACCGATTGCCTCGCTCGTCACAAGAGTAGGAAAACAGCTCTCTTCGGGGCGAAAGAGCCTAGAACATATCTATTCCATCATTCGTCGGATCGAGCCTTTTCTTGCCCCCGTCGGTGGAGAGAAAATTAGAATTCACGCATCCTTGCGTCAAGGTAGCAAACGAGCGTTTATTGATCTTTTGCTGCCCATCCCCTCTGCCATGCTGGGTATTTCTCCCTGGCGAAAATATCAATTGTTCGGAACAGAAGCAGCCCTTCCTGTTCCGATCCCACTTCGGGTCGCATTCGTCCCTTGACGGTTGGCCAAGCTGCGGTCAGGCTATGAAGAAGGGATACTAGCTTGGCGTGATCGTCCTGGGGGAGTAGATCATGGACCGTCGTCGGCTGTGGTGTGGTATATTACTTTTCGGAATGTTCGCTCCGACAGTCCTACTTCTGGCCGCAGAGGACTCGGTCGAGTGGATTCCCCAAGGTTTTACTTCCTATCTGGTCGTCGATCGCCGCTATGCCAGCTCTGAACCGATGGCGAAGAAAGACGATCGTGACCGTACCGGCAAACTGCATAATCTGATCAACGAAAATGGTCTGTATCCCGTCGTGATGGTGTTTTCACGAACGGTTCCCACGGAAGCTACTCATCCGTTGGTCCCGCTGATTAAGAAACTCCAAGAATTGCAGGACGTGCCCCGTTACCGTGCCGCTCGTCTAGGAACATTTGTTATCTTCCTTACCTTGGAAAAGCCTTTTCAGGATGACCCGCTTCGGGACATTCGCATCACGGAAGTGAAGAAATTTTCCGAAACCGCCAATGTCGTGATGGTCCCCTTCGGTTTGGCCGAGTCGGATAGCGAAGCTGTGAAAGCCTTTAAGACTGCCCCGGAAGATGACATTACCGTAATTGCCTACAATCGCTTGAAAGTCGTTCAGCGTTGGAAGTTTGCCAAAGACTCTGGTCCCAGTGCTACGGAACTGGACGAGATCGCGGCGGCCGTGAACAAAATGATTCCCGGCGTGAGTACCAAGCCGAAAGCCAAACGGTGATGTAAGATGTAGCCTGCCGAAACGGGACATTGATGTTGCCGGTGCCGGAATTTGCTCGACGCGTACTCGTCGAGCAATTTGCGATTACTTTGGAAGAGCCGCTCCTCCTCGCTGTCTCTGGGGGAGCGGATTCTATTGCTCTGGCCCGTGCCTTGCAAGCGGCAGGATTCCATCGACTGCACATTGGCCATTTCAACCATCGCCTGCGAGGTGCCGCTAGCGATTCCGACCAGCAATTTGTCCAGTCTCAGTTGGCCGATCTCCCAGTTCATGTCGGTATCGCACCGTCACCTATCGAGCTTCGCTCGGGGGAAAGTCTCGAAAGTGCTGCTCGGAAAATGCGTTACGACTGGTTGCGTTCCATTGCCGAACAGCATCACTTACGTTGGGTACTGACAGCCCATACGGCGGACGATCAAGCCGAAACCGTCCTCCATCGGATCATCCGTGGCACGGGGCTGAAAGGACTACGCGGCATTCCTCAACGACGCCCCCTCAGCAGCACTGTGCAACTGCTACGGCCCTTGTTGCGGATTTTCCGTGCGGACATTCTGCACTATCTCACCACCATCGGTCAACCTTACCGGGTGGACGAATCCAACTTCGATCGAAAATTCACCCGCAACCGGATTCGCTGGGAAGTGCTTCCGTTGCTCAAGACATTCAATCCGGCGATTGTCGATGCCTTAGTCCGACTCGCCGAGCAAGCCGAAGCCGCGCACCACGAACTCGATCAGGCGACCCAGACGTTGTTGCGTCGAGCGGAACTGGCACCAGGAATGTGGAGTGTTTATCCCCTGCGTAGCGCCAGCGATTGGCAGATTTGCGAATGTTTTCGGTTGCTCTGGCAGCGACAAGGCTGGCCGTTGCGTGAGATGTCGGCCGCGCATTGGACGCGGTTGTTGGCTATCGTGCGTGGTTCGTTACGATCCGGCCATTTTCCTGGCCCTATCGTGGCCCGACGCCAAGGTGGAGTGGTCCGCATCGGGCCAGTCGCTACTATAAACCAGCGACAATTGATTGCTCAACCCCACGAGGTTTCCTCCCCTATGATGCGACCGATTCGGCGAGCGCTCCTGAGTGTCAGCGATAAAACAGGCTTAGTGGAATTGGCGAAGACTCTCATCGGCTTCGGTGTGGAACTGATTTCGACCGGCGGAACCCGGCGAACGCTGCAAGATGCCGGTGTGCCCGTGCGGGATATTGCCGAGGTGACTGGCTTTCCCGAAATGCTCGATGGACGTGTTAAGACGCTGCATCCCATCATTTACGCCGGTTTGTTAGCTCGCCGCGATTGTGCCGAACATCTGGATACCATCGCTCGTCATTCGATTCCACCGATCGATCTGGTGGTTTGCAATCTATACCCCTTCGAGCAGGTGGCTGCGTCCCGCGAAGCGAGTTTCCCTGAGATGGTAGAAAATATCGACATCGGCGGCCCCAGCATGATTCGAGCGGCGGCCAAAAACCAGGATGGCGTCGCGGTACTGATCGATCCGTCCCAATATCCTGATTTCCTGGTAGAACTGCAAGCAAACTCGGGAAGCATCTCCGCAGCGACACGCCAACGCCTTGCTGCTGCGGCCTTTGCCCGCACGGCTGCTTACGACGTGGCCATCGCACATTGGTTCGCTGGTCAATTGCCCATCTCCGACCCTTTGCCTAAGACCCTCCTTCTGCGATTCGAGCGTAAGGGTGACCGCTTGCGTTATGGCGAAAATCCCCACCAAGCAGCGGCTTTTTACACCGAAATTGGCCCACCATTCGCGAATCTCGCCCACGCTCAGCAATTGCACGGCAAGGAACTTTCCTACAACAATCTGCTCGATTTGGATTCGGCCCTGAACTTGGTGAAGGAATTTGCCCACCCCGCGGCCGTGGTCATCAAGCACAACAACCCATGTGGAGCAGCGACCGCAGATACCCTCGCGTTGGCCTTCCGTCGAGCGTTTGAAGGCGATCCGCTGAGTGCTTACGGGGGCATTTTAGGGTTCAATCGCGTGGTCGATTCGGCCACGGCGTTCGAGATTTCCGAGCCGAACCGTTTTGTTGAATGCATCGTCGCTCCCGATTTCGAGCCAGCCGCATTGGAAATTCTCACGACCCGCCCCAGTTGGCGGAAGAATGTACGTCTGTTGAAAGTGGGAGATCTTTCCACAGCTGAAAAGAAGGGCCTCGATTATCGACGCGTGGAGGGCGGCTTGCTCGTCCAAGAACGCGATCAAGCGAGCGACGATCCGACGAAATGGAAGACCGTGACCCAACGCGAACCGACTCCCGAGGAATACTCCGCTTTGATGTTTGCCTGGTTCGTTTGCAAACACGTCAAGAGCAATGCGATTGTTCTAGCAAGTGGTACTCAAGTGGTCGGCGTTGGTGCGGGGCAGATGAGTCGAGTCGATTCCGTTCACCTAGCCATCCGTAAAGCTGGGGATCGTGCCCGGCAAGCGGTCTTGGCCTCGGATGCGTTTTTCCCTTTCCGAGACAATGTCGATGCGGCCGCGGCTGCGGGCGTGACCGCCGTGATTCAACCGGGTGGCTCTCAGCGCGATGAAGAGTCCATCCGTGCTTGTGACGAACATGGAATTGCCATGATCTTCACCGGCATGCGGCACTTTCGACATTAACACTGGCACTTCAGCCGGTCGTAAGGAAGATGAATCGTCGCATGCTGCCAGTTGCGACGACGAAACGCCGTGTACTGCCTGCCACGAAAGTGAATCGTCGTGCTACCAATGACGATTGTCATTCGGTGAAATGGCGAACTAGAGCGCTATGCTGACCCCTCTGCTGACCGTGTCGGAAAAGGTGATCATCCCGAAAAAAATGCTGTTGATGCAATCCGCACACGGTCGAGCACAGGAATCTTCGTCAATCTTCGCTAGGCGTAGTCGAGGCTGCCGGGCGATTCTTTTTGGGTTGTTTGGCAGTCACAGGTTCTTCCTTCGGTGCTCCAGCAGCACCAGGAGCAGCGGCGATTTCGGGCATTTCCATCGGCGGTGGTGTCGGAATCTGATTGAGAGCAGGTGCGCGTTTTTCGATCACCTTCTTGGCGATTTCGTCCATCAGAGCTGGATTCGCTCGCAGAAATTCTTTGGCGTTTTCTTTCCCTTGCCCCAAGCGAATCTCACCGTAGCTGAAAAACGCTCCACTCTTGGTAATGATGTCGTCTTCGACCGCAAGATTGAGCACCTC
>CALEEC010000057.1 GCA_937949245.1 uncultured Gemmataceae bacterium
ATGGCTGCGTTGTTGGTCGCCTTGATCGGAGTGATGATTTTCTTGAAAAAAAAGCAAGGGTAGCACTGCTCGCCTTTCATGAAAAGAATGGGCAGGCACAGCGGCCCACGCTAGCCTCGCAAGACATCGCCGATCTGCACGAGTTTTCCTCTGGCCAAGTGCCGGGTTTGTGTGCCTAGCACGCAATCGCAACACGTCGCCAAACAGCATGCAGTTTCTTCTGTTTCCCAGGGCGTACTTATGCCTTCGAGCGAGCATGCAATTGCTCGCTCGATTTTTTGTTTTGTTTTATCATTTCACTCTTTCAATAAGTCAGTTACTGCGGATTTCAGGTGAATTCTGTCGAGGCTTCTGTAGAATTCTTTGGTGATACCGAAATGGGTTCTGGCCACAATTCACTTTTCCGAATTCCGTAAGACCGACTTGGGTGGTAGTTTCCGATGATAACTCTCCGTCATGGTGTTCTCTTGGCCGTGTTGCCGACGTTGTTGGCTGCGGAACCGCAAAATCGGCCGCTTCCTCCGCAGGCGGCGGCACGCGCGATGACCTTGCCGCCGAACTTCCGTGCCACGGTGTTTGCCGCAGAACCGGATATTGTCCAGCCGATCGCTTTTACCTTCGATGATCGCGGACGTATTTGGTTGGTCGAGTGTCTTTCTTATCCCAAATGGACAAGCGATGGCACGGGCAACGATCGCGTGGTGATTTTAGAAGACACCAACGGCGATGGTCGATTCGATCGACGCACCGTTTTTTACGACAAAGGCGCGAACCTGACCGGGATCGCCTACGGTTTCGGCGGGGTTTGGCTGTGTTCGGCACCGAATTTGTTGTTCATTCCCGATCGCAATCAGGATGATCAACCGGATGGTCCGCCCGAAGTGGTTCTCGATGGCTGGACTCTCAAGGCCAAACACAACATCTTCAACGGTCTGACCTGGGGGCCGGACGGCTGGTTGTGGGGACTGAGCGGCATCAACGACCTGTCGATCGTAGGTAAACCGGGAACGCCCTTGGAACAACGCACCAAGATCAATTGCGGTGTCTGGCGTTATCATCCGGTCCGGCAGATTTTTGAACCTGTGGCGTGGGGCACTACCAATCCGTGGGGACTGGATTTTGACGAGTACGGCGAGGCGTTCATCACCAACTGCGTCATTCATCACCTTTGGCATGTGGTTCCAGGAGCGCACTTCCAGCGGATGTTCGGAGCGGATCTCAACCCGTATTCTTATGGTCTGATCCCCTCGGTAGCCGATCACATCCATTGGGGAGGCGGACACTGGACAACGTCGCGTACCGGCAAAGGCACGCACTCCGATGCCGGGGGAGGCCATGCCCACTCTGGCGCGATGATCTATCTGGGCGACAGTTGGCCGAACGAATATCGCAATGGCATTTTCATGTGCAACATCCACGGCAATCGCATCAATCACGATCGCCTCGAACGCACTCCTTCTGGCTATGTCGGCAAACACGCCAAAGATTTCCTATTGGCTAACGATAGCTGGTTTCGTGGTATTGCTATCCATCTAGGCCCTGACGGATCGGCATATGTGTGCGATTGGTCCGATACCGGCGAATGTCACAACTACGTTGTGGTTGATCGCAGCAATGGCCGACTCTTTAAGATCGCTCATGCGTCTGCGAAACCCTGGTCAGGCGATTTAGCCAAACTCAGCGATGCCCAACTCGTCGAAGCGACCTTCCATAGCAACGACTGGTTCGTTCGCAAAGCGCGTCGGTTGTTGCAGGAACGTGCGTTGGCGAAAACCTTGCAGCCCGACACGGCCGATCGACTCCGTCAGGAGTTGGCCCAGCGAACCGAAGTGCCGCAGCTATTGCGGGCTATGTGGGCACTGCATGCGATAGGCCAACTCGATGACGAACTCCGTCTGCGTTTGTCGCAATCCTCGGCCGATTCGGTGCGGGCTTGGGCGGTTCGGCTAACCGTGGAAGCGAGGCCGCAGTTAAGCGACCGCTGGATGGCTCGGTTGGCCGAAATGGCGGACCGAGAAACCTCCGCTTTCGTCCGTTTGTACCTCGCCTCGGCTTTGCAGTATCTTCCGATCGCCCAACGCGAAGCTGTTGCCGTCCGCCTCGCGGCCCGGTTGGAAGACGCGGCCGATGCCTATATCCCCTGGATGATCTGGTATGGCATCGAACCGCTGATCGCAACCCATCCCGACACGGCGTCGAGTTTTTTCACTCAAGGCAAAATTCCCTTGGTGCGGCAATGCGTCGCTCGGCGATTGGCCCAATTCGGCAACGAGGGACTCGATCGGCTCTATCGGCAGTTGGCCACGCTGAAGGCTGCGAAGTTACAACGCGACTTGTTGCGAGGATTGCTGGAAGCACTGGGCGGACAAAAGAACCTGGCGTATCCGCCCAGTTGGAACCAAGCCTTCGCGGTGTTGAAAGATGCTGCGGATGCCGAAGTGCGTCAGTTGGCTCTTTCGGTGGCGTTGATCCATGATTTCGCGGAGGCGACGCCGATCTTACTTCAAATCAGTCGCGATCGTTCCGCCCCCTTAGACAGTCGTGCCAAAGCCGTCGAAAGTCTGCTAAGAACCGGCAAGCCCGAAGTTCGGCCGTTACTTCTGGAACTGCTCGACGATGCCGCGTTACGCGGGGTAGCCATCCGTGGCTTGGCGGCGTTTGACCATCCGCAGACGCCCAGCCTGTTGGTGCAACGCTACCCCAGTCTGAGTGATTCGGAAAAGGCGGATGTGATCATGACCTTGTCCTCGCGGCCGAAGTTTGCCCTCGCTCTGTTGGACGCGGTCGATGCCCAACTGGTGCCCCGCCGTGATCTAACCGCTTTCACCATCCGGCAACTGCGCAACCTGAAACATCCCGAACTGACGCAACGGCTCGAACGAACTTATGGGCAGGTTCGGGAAACTTCCGCCGAGAAGAAGAAACTGATCGCCGAATTTCGCCAGCGCTTCACCCCCGACGTCTTGCAAAAAGCCGATCTAACCCAAGGACGTTTGCTCTTTGCCAAAAATTGCGCCGCCTGTCACAAACTCTTTGGGGAAGGGGGAGAAGTTGGGCCAGAATTGACCGGTTCCCAGCGCAGCAGCTTGGATTACGTTCTTGAAAATGTCCTCGATCCCAATGCCGTCGTGGCCAAAGAATATCGGGTGACCACCTTCGTTTTGGTCAACGGACGTACCATTCACGGCATCATCAAAAGCGAGGATGGCAAATTGATCAAAGTCCAAACGCCCAATGAAGTGCTGACGATTCCCGTGGTCGATATCGATGAACGGTTTGCCAGCGAAGTGTCGATGATGCCCGAAGGCATCCTCGAAAAACTGAGCGAAACCGAACAACGCGACCTGCTCGGCTATTTGGCCAGTCCCCAACAGGTGCCATTGCCGAAATAGGTGAGCAATAGACAGGAATCTTGACAAATTTGATCGAATTGCTAGAGTACGTTACACTCAGAATCGCCATGCAGGAACCCAAGTAACCGTTACAACCAGAGCATGGGTGCAACGGCGTCTGAGCTAGGAAAAGTTGTCTTCCGCAAAAACGTAGTTTTGCTATAAGCGGCAAGGAAAGCACGAAGGCATTCTCAAAGGGAAATGTCGATGATTCCACATCGGCTTGCCAGATTAGCGGTTGCGATTCTGTGGGCTCTGGTCGGGGCCGGATGTGGCACGGCTCCGGCGACTCCTGCTGCCGCCCCACGCCAGACGCCACTGCGTCTGCCGAGTGTCGAGACGATTCAGGCACGCCGTGGAATTTTGCCGCTGAAGATCGAATTGATTGCCACGATTGAACCTCTGTATAAGACCGACCTGTGTGCCCGTATCGCCGGGACTCTCGACCGAGTGCCGCGGGATCTCGACATCGGTCGGGAAGTCGACGAAGCAGAAGAGTTGCTGCGTTTGGCCGTCCCTGATCTCGAAGCTCAGAAACGACATCGGGAAGAGTTCGTCGACTTGGCACTGTCGCAGCGCAAACTCGCCGAAGCGGCTCGCAATGTCGCCGAGAAGGAAGTCGCTGAAGTCGAGCAGCAATGCAAACGTTTCGCGGCCGATGTCGAGTATCGCCAACTGACGGTGCAACGACTGCGGCAACTGGTCGAACGCAATGCCGTGCAGCCAGAACGGCTTCAGGAAGAAGAACGCCAATTGCAGGCGGCCGAAGCGGCTCTCGAAGCGGCCAAAGCGCAGGTCGAAACCCGCCGTGCCCGTCTTCTGGCCGCGACTGCGGAACTGGAAGTCGCTCAAGCGCGGGTCGATCTGGCAGAACGCGATCTGGAAACCACGCGCACCATGATTGCCCTGGCGAGTATCCGCTCGCCGTTCTCGGGGGTGATCACCAAACGCTGGCTCGACCGCGGTGCCCAGATCAAAGACGCCGGCACACCGATTTTCACCATCATGCATCTGGACACTGTGCGCGTATTGTTCGACATTCCGGAACGCTATGTGCCCTATGTCGACGCGTTGTTGTCGCGGTCCCGGGATCAAGATCTCGCCAAAGCCAAGCTCGATCCGGTGATTCTCCATGTACCTTCGTTGCGGGATCAGAAAAACGGCGGCATCTACCGTGGCACCATCACGCTACGCAGCGAATCGCTCGATCCGGTCACCCGCACCATGCGTACCGAGATGCACATCGACAATCCCAACCGGCTCCTGAAACCCGGCATGTTCGGTCAAGCAATCTTGCACCTCGACGAACGCTACAATGCTTTAACCGTTCCTTCCTCGGCTCTGCTACGTCGCAATGGTCGTACCGAAGTCTTGGTCCTCGATGGCACGGGGCCGCATGGAGAAGGTAAGGTCAAAGCGGTTCCCGTCGAGCTAGGTCTGGACGATGGCAAACGGGTTGAAATTCGCTCCGGTTTAACGGGCCAAGAGCGAATTCTGTTGCGTGGCAATGGTATGGTGCAGGAAGGCGAAACCGTCATCGGTTTGCCGGTGGCCGATTAGCGATTCCCAAAACCCCGTGCTAGTTCCGCTTGCAATTGCTCGAACGGTTCGCAACCGACCGACAAGCGAATCAGGCCGGGGGTGATCCCTTGGGCGGCTTTTTCTGCGGCCGAATCGTAGCGATGCGAGGTCGTATCGGGGTGACTGCAAGTCGTCTGGGTGTCTCCCAAAGACGGACAAAACGGAATGCCCGGTACGCGACGCAGCCACTGATTCACCTCGTCGCGTCCCCCCTCCAACTCCAACCCGAGCATATTGCCGCGACCCGCCGGTAACAGGCGTTGGGCCAGGGCGTGATCGGGATGCTCGGGCAGGTCCGGGTAAATGACTCGGCAGACCCGGGGTTGCGTCGTCAGCCACTGCGCCAAACGGGCCGCATTCGCGCAAGCGGCCTGCATCCGCAAATGGAGTGTTTCCATACCGCGTTCGGTCAACCAGCAATCGAACGGATTGCCCGACAATCCCCAGATCGAACGGATCTGCTGCATCCGGGCGGCCAATGTCGCTTCTCGTCCGCCCAAGTAGCCCAACGTCACGTCGCTATGGCCGCTGATCATCTTGGTGAGGCTTTCCATCACCAAATCCGCTCCTAATTCCAGGGGCCGACACAGCAGCGGCGAAGCAAAGGTGTTATCGATGAACAAGCATGCTTGGGCCGCATGCGCCAACTCGGCCAAAGCGGGGATGTCGGCAATACGCAACAACGGGTTGGAAATCGTCTCGACGAACAGCACCCGCGTCGGCTGCTGCAAACAGCGGCGGACCGCGTCGAGGTCGTTGGTATCCACTCCATCGGTACGCACGCCGAAGCGTGCCAACTCTTGGTCCAGCAATTGGCGCGTTCGGCCATAGATGCTTCGGCTGCTGACGATCCGATCTCCAGGTTGGACCAATCCCAAAAACGCCAGCGACAATGCTGACATCCCCGTGCCGGTGATCAGTCCCCAGGTCGCGCCGTGCCAGCGATTGAGTTGTGCCGCCAAGCTGGTGCTGTTGGGGTGGGCATCGCGGGCGTAGATGTATCCCGTCTCTTGCCCGGTAAGGACGCGATCGAGGGTATCGAGATCCGGCATTGCGTACACCGAAGCTGTCAACAACGGCGAACGCATCGGCCGCGTGACGCCCCAAGAAACTTCATCGCGCATGATCGATTCTCTCCACGAGAGCGCAACTAAAATATCATCTTAGTCAAAAACCGAGCATCGCGAGAGGGGGGGAGATCACGTTGTATGTGTAGATTTCATGTAATTTCCAAAAAAATAGTTAAGGTTCTCTAGGCATAACGATAATGAGGCCAAGAATAACAAAAGTTCCGACGTATGGTGTGGACCGTCCAGCGACTTAGCATTCGTTTTTTCCCGATTCGTTCGGTCCTTGCCACGGAATCGCAGTCGCGCTGAACTTTGCTGATCTCTCGCACCCGTGGAGTAACTTCGATGCTGAAAAGTTGGTTCAACTTCCTGCGAGAAAAACAATCTCGCACCTTACTAATTTCTTACCGAAAGCTGGCTCAGCCTGAAATCATGACCCTGGAAACCCGTGAAATGCCGGCCGGGTTCACTCAGGGGAATTTAGTCGCTGTGATCGTGGGGGATGGAACGACTGCTACAAATGCAGCTAATGTCATTTTGCGAGAGATCAAGACTGATGGAACAATTGTTCAAGATGTTCCTCTGCCAACATCTACATCAGGACCACAACTTCAGTTCCGACAGAGCGTAACGGCCACTTCTGAAGGGAACTTAGCCATTTCGCCCGATGGTAAATGGATCACCCTCGCAGGATATAATGCTGCTACAGGAGCTTCAACAGGTGGAACCGATCGTGTCATTGCTCGTGTGAAAGTGGCTGACGGATCGATCGACACGAGTACGGCTTCCAGTTCTGTGTATATAGGAAATAACTTCCGTGCAGCAGTGACAGATAACGGCAACCGCTTTTGGACTGCTGGTGCTGGGAGTTCAGCGTACGTTCGACATTTTCATACTTTAGGTTCCGGTACTAATGTCGATCTGACTTCGGGAACTCCCAACAGTACGAACATCCGAAGTCTACTGATCGGATTTGATGGTAATCTCTACTTTGCCACGAGCGGTGGATCTACCCAAGGTATCTACCAATTCAGCGGATTACCTACCGCAGCTACAGCGGAATCCAATATCATCTCCAATGGCTCAAGTGCTGGTCTCGGCGGCATGGTACTCATTGACATGGACTTGAACGGTACGCTGAGTGCCGGAGATCGCTTTTACTATGCAGACGATACCTTAGGAATTCGCCGTTCAACATACAGTGGTACAACATGGAGCGCACCCATCACGGTTAACTCGCCATCGCTGACCAACCTTCGGGGACTTACTGGTGTGCGAATTAGTGCCACAAGTGTACAGCTTTATGGAACTACTTTTCAAAACCTGACCAGTGCGAGCAAATTGGTTTCTTTTCTGGATGATGGGTTTAACACAGCTTTTGTCACGATAAATGACTTAAATCCTAGCTCCGCGAAGTTAGGATATCGAGGACTGGTGCTTGTGCCGGACACTACGCCTCCGGTAGTCAACAGCATTAACCGTGACACTCCGGCCACGACTCCAACCAATTTGAGCAGTGTCACGTTCAAGGTCACTTTCAGCGAATCGGTCTCGGGCGTTGACGCTGCCGATTTCGCACTCACCACGGTGAGCGGCTCGTTCGTCAGTGTGGGCACCATTGGTACGCCGACGACCTCCGACAATATCAATTGGTTTGTTCCAGTCACGGGCATCAATGGTAACGGCGAATTGCGGCTCGATTTGATTGACGACGACTCCATCATTGATGGTGCTGGCAACAAACTCGGAGGCACCGGCGCAGGCAATGGCAACTTTACGACGGGCCAAACCTACGTCATCGATCAAACGTCTCCGACGGTAACGATCACTTCGAGCGCGACCAGTCCGACGAATAGCAATCCGATTCCGATCACGGTGACCTTCTCGGAAGCCGTGACGGGGTTTGTTGCAGGGGACATCACGGTATCGGGCGGAACGGTGACGGGCTTTTCCGGTTCGGGCAGCAGCTACACGTTCAATTTGGTGCCTTCGGGAGATGGTACAATCACCGTGAACATTGCCGCCGCAGTTGCGAATGATGCTGCTGGCAACGGCAACATGGCGGCATCGACGTTCAGCATCATCTATGACGGCACGTCTCCGACGGTGACGATCACCTCGAGCGCGACCAGTCCGACGAATAGCAATCCGATTCCGATCACGGTGACCTTCTCGGAAGCCGTGACGGGGTTTGTTGCAGGGGACATCACGGTATCG
>CALEEC010000058.1 GCA_937949245.1 uncultured Gemmataceae bacterium
GGATCAGGTTCTAAGGGTGTGATCTCAGCTCATCGAACCACGACGAGCACCCCTAGCGATGTCACGATTATCCTAGCGGTCCCCATGGGTTTGGCAAGGAACTTCCGATTTTCCGATACCAATTTTCGCGAGAGTCTTACAATAGCCGTTGTGGGAAGAGTTTCAGTCCACGGGAGCAATAGAACGGACGTGAACACGATCGGGAGGGAACTTCATGCATCAACATGGTCAGTATCCGACTCCGCTGAGGAAATGTCGCTGGGCTTGACCTTGTTGGGCTTGCTCGCCATACCGGCTTTGGTCGCCCTCAACGGTTTTTTCGTCGCGGCCGAGTTTGCTTTGGTGGCCATTCGCAAGACACGAGTGGAGGAATTGCAACAACAGGGCCTTCGTCGAGCGAGAGCGGTGCAAATCGCCCACGACCACCTCGACCGTACCATTGCCGCGACGCAGTTGGGCATCACGATGGCCAGCATCGCCCTGGGATGGGTCGGCGAGCAGACGTTGGCTTCGCTGTTACGGCCGATGTTCGCTTCTTGGGCCGTCCCTTGGCCGGGGTTCAGTGGACATAGCGTTGCGGTGGCTGTGTCGTTTGCCGGCATCACCTTTATGCACGTGATCTTCGGCGAATTGATGCCCAAGACCATCGCTTTGCAATCGCCGGCAGCGACCGCCTTGCTCGTCTCGGGACCCTTGAATGTCTTTGCCAAACTGAGCCGACCGATTATCGCCCTGATGAACGGTAGCGCCACTTGGCTGGTCCGCCGACTCGGCTATCGCCCGGCAGGAACGGAAGCGTCGGTCCATTCGGTGCAGGAGTTGAAATTGCTCATCGAAGACACCGAGGAAGCCGGCATCCTCGATCCCGAGCAGGCCGACTTTGTGCAGAATGTCTTCGAGATGACCGAAAAGACTGTGCGCGATTGCATGGTGCCGTTCGAGAAAATGGCCATGCTTGATCTGCACGCTACCCCGGAAGCCATTTTGCAAGCCGTCCGCGAAGGGGCACATACGCGCATGCCGGTCTATGAGGGTTCCCCCGAGAACATTGTGGGGATCGTCAACACCAAGAGTCTGTTCTACATCTTCAGCCTGCAAGGGTTGGTGGTCTTGGAAGATGCGGTGTATCCGCCGATTTACCTCGACCCGGACGAAACCATCGACAACGCGCTACGCCTGTTCCGCAAGTCGAGGCGACACATGGCGTTGGTTCGTGATGACAAGGGCAAGATTCTTGGTATGCTGACCTTGGAAGACGTACTGGAAGAAATCGTCGGCGACATCGAAGATGAACACGATCGGCCCATTCCGCGTGGCCGACGTAGAAAAGCCACCGCCAACCCCAAAACTGCGACCACGACTATGCCCTCCAGCCGAGCTGCCACCTCGGCTACGACTGCCGGTACAGGCCCAGATGCCTCCCCCGACCACGGTTGACAGTGCAGGTTCTGGTGCCCCCCGACCACGGCCGCTAGGACAACTGCGACCGCGAATACGAAAGCCTATAGCAGTGAGTCGCCTCAGAGTCCCGCTGATAAACCTCAGGAGTGACCCCAATGAGCAAGCAACACGCCCCCGGTTTTCTGAAGTTGGTCCAAGATGCCAAGACGCGTATCAGGGAATGCACGGTCGAAGACGTTCAGCGGCGTTTGGCCGCTGGGGAATCGTTCGTGCTGATCGACGTGCGAGAAGAAAGCGAATGGGCGAAAGATCACCTGCCCGGGGCCATCCACTTGAGCAAAGGCATCATCGAACGCGACATCGAAGCGAAAATTCCCGATCCGCATACGCCGATCGTGGTCTACTGTGGGGGGGGATACCGTTCCGCTTTAGTGGCCGACAATCTGCAAAAAATGGGGTACGACAATGTGCTGTCGATGGACGGCGGCCATCGCGGTTGGAAAGAACGAGGGCTTCCGTTGGTTTCGGGAAGCTGAACAAATCGTTGGAATCCCAAGAGAACCCAGACATCATGAGCCAGTTTTTCTTCACCGAGACGCCGTCGGTCGACCAATTGGAGACGTTTCCCAATCCCGCACCGGGGCGCGATTACACCATCGAGATTGTTTGTCCCGAGTTCACGAGTGTTTGCCCGGTCACAGGCCAACCGGACTTTGGGACCATCACGTTCACCTACACGCCGAAAGAGAAGTGCGTGGAGTTGAAGTCGTTGAAGCTGTATTTGCAGCGATACCGCAATCAGGGGATTTTCTATGAAGCGGTGACAAATCGGTTGTTGGACGATTTCGTGAAGGCCAGCCAACCGCTGCGGTGCAAGGTCGTTGGTGCTTTTACGCCGCGGGGGGGCATCACGACGAGCGTGACCTGCGTTTACGAGGAGAAATCGTGAGCCTGTCGGAGTCGGGCGAGCGGTGGGTGCGTTTCGAGTATTGCATCTCGTGCGTTGCCGTGACGATTCGCCGACAGACCGAACCGATTCGCCTTCACGCGGGGGAACCGGCTTGGCCAACAGCGCTGCCGTATGTCGTGCTGAGCTTATGCCTAGGCTGGTGGGGGATTCCCTGGGGGGTGCTGCTGACGCCGATCGTTTGTTGGATCAATCTGATGGGCGGGCACCGTTGTGATCCTCCGCGCGCGGAGTGACAAGGTTTGCGGCAAGGTGCGAGAAATCCCCCCCTGAGCGGCGGGCGTCAGCCCGCCGTGTCCACGCTCGCCGTGCCGTGATGCATGCGAAAACAAACATGCCATCACGCGCTTGGATTTTATCACGCGTTTTTCGCGTTTTCCACGGCAGGCTAACGCCCGCCGCTCGGTTACACCGGCGTGCCGTTTCCGTGGCGTGCGCTCGTGTCCTTCCAGTTCGGCTCGGCGTCGAGGTCGTCGGGGGCCAAGTCGCCGACGCGGAATTTTTCGACGGCCAACGCGGCCATCGCGGCATTGTCGGTACACAAACTCATCGGCGGAATGAACAATTCGACCCCTTCCTTGGCCGTCATCACTGCCAACGCGGTACGCAAGGCCTGATTGGCCGATACGCCTCCTCCCACTGCTAAACGCCGCAGCCCCGTTCGACGCAACGCCTGCCGAGTTTTGCCGACCAGAATTTCAACGACTGCTTGTTGGAAACTGGCCGCTAAGTCCGCTCGCCGCTGCCCTGTCGGAGGCTCGGCCGGTTGCGATAAATCTTGGCCGTGGATCGCGTAGCGCACCGCGGTTTTCAGTCCGCTGAAGCTGAATTCCAAGCGATCGTCGGCCAACATCGAACGGGGAAAAGCGAAGGCTTTCGGATCTCCCCGCGCCGCTTCGCGTTCGACTGCCGGGCCGCCCGGAAAGCCCAAATTCAGCATCGCGGCCACTTTGTCGAACGCTTCCCCGGCGGCATCGTCCCGGGTGTTGCCGATCCGTTTCATGCTCAACGCCGATTCGCAGTGGAACAACGCCGTGTGCCCCCCGCTGACTACCAGACCCAAGCAAGGGAAGATGTCGCGTTGAGCCGCCATGCGACAGGCATACAAATGGCTGGCCACATGATTGACCGCGACCAACGGCACATCGAGAGCCAACGCCAACATTTTCGCGGCACTGACGCCGATCAGCAGCGAGCCGACCAGTCCCGGCGTGTTGTGAACCGCAATCCCGTGCAGGTCGGCTAAGGTCAGTTGGGCCCGGTGTAGGGCTTCGTCAATCAGCGGCAGCAGGCGTTGCAGATGCGCCCGTGCCGCGATCTCCGGCACTACACCGCGAAACCGCGAATGCAATTCTGTCTGCGACGCGACGACGTTAGCCAAAATCTGCAATTGATCGGTGAAGATGGCCGTTGCGGTTTCATCGCAACTGGTTTCGATGGCCAGGAAGTTCATGATGTCTCGATGTCACAGGTGCGGCGGAAGTCTCTCGGGAGCCGACGACGCGAGTCGTCGGGGCGATGGCGCTGTACCGACGACGCGAGTCGTCGGGGCGATGGTCGCTTATCCATCACCCGGCTACTGGCGTTGCCGGCTCTAGGGGCGGTTCACTCGGTTCAGCAGAAGCATGGGGAACCAGCGAAATTCGCCCAAATTGTTCGTAGAAGTACCGTAGCGACACTTCGCGGACATTCGGAGGAAAACCGGCAACGATCCGCAGACGGCCCGGCCCGGCGATTTGGCCGTCCAGCGAGTTCGGTGCGCACAATCGTATTCGGTTGGGACGAATTTCCGGCACCGGAACTACCCGGCGACGCTTGCGGAGCGTCGTCGTCGGCGGAGGCACATCGGCAGGGACAAATACCAAGTCGCGCGAATTCCAATGCGGGATCGGCCCTTGCTGCTGAGGATCGGGGATGACAGAAACTTCCAATTCATACCAGCGTTGGGGCGAACCGGGCAAGGCAAGAGGCAACGGCTGAATGTCATGCACCTCCAACCGGGCACCGCGTAGCACGCGACTTTTCACCTCGAAAGCTCGCATCGCCTGGCGAGCCACCACCCGAATGGCCCAACGCACAGCCAACACGACGAAGATCAAACCGGCCAGTGCCGTGATTCCCGAGGCAATCAACGCTTGCCACCAGGCGAGGTAGACGAACGCTATCGCGAGCGTGACCGACGCTGCGATTCCGCAAAAGAGGATGCACAGTACGATCATAGGTCGCGTATCGACGAAGAAAAAAGACTCCTTTAGCTGCAGTGTTTTATAGCGTTCGTTCGGTTGAGGTGGAAGCGACTGCACCGAGAATTCCACAAAGTTTCGCGGGAACTTGCGAATCGGGGCAGGGCCATCATCCTTGGGCCGCGTCCCGCTTGCGGTTTGCTGGAGGGCCGCCTTCGCGCGGATGGTTTGCCGTCGGGCGTGTCCCGCTGGTGGTATGTCATTTAGCTGCGTCCGCACCGGTGGTTTCGATGGGCCAATCGACCCAATTATTGCTTTGGCGGAAGAAGTTCAGGGGATTCTCGTAGACGATTTTGCGGATGGTCGCTTCGGGATGGCCCCGGCGTTTCATCTCTAAAATGAACTCGGGCACCGCTAGCGGATTCGACTTCCCCCAATCGCCGGCACTGTTGACCATAATGCGTTCGGTGCCATACATTTCGATGATGTCGACGGCACGTTCAGGGGTGCATTTCGTCGTCGGATACAGTGTCATGCCGCACCAGAAACCCCCTTCCAGAGCGTAGCGAACGGTGTGTTCTTCGACATGATCGATGCACACGCGGTGCGGTTGCACCCGGCGATCGTTCTGGAGCATGTCGATAATCATGCGCGTGCCTTTGAGTTTGTCTTCGAGGTGCGGCGTGTGAATCAGAATCAACTCGTTGGTCCGCATCGCTAAATCGACGTGTTCTTGGAAGACAATGGCCTCGTTGGGGGTGTTTTTGTTCAAGCCGATTTCGCCGATCCCCAAGACGTTGGGGCATCGGAGAAATTCGGGGATCGAGGCGATCACTTCGCGGGACAAAGACACATTCTCGGCCTCTTTGGCGTTGATGCACAGCCAGCAGTAGTGTCGAATATGGAACTGGGCGGCGCGTTTCGGTTCGTATTCGGTCAATTGGCGAAAGTAATCGTGGAACGCCGCTGCCGAACCGCGATCAAAGCCAGCCCAAAACGCTGGTTCCGAAAGGGCCACGCAACCACATTGCGCCATGCGATGATAATCGTCGGTAGTGCGTGAGATCATGTGAATATGCGGGTCGATGTAGTGTGCCATCGCACGATACTCCTTCGAGGGCGGATCGCCTGGATGTTCGACGCTTGCTCTCTCCTCGCATTCTACCCGTTCGCAAGTCGTCAGTCATGCGTCAGCATGCGAAACTCGCAACCAACCATTTTTTTCGCGAAGGCCGATAGGGCGATTTTTTCGCGGAAGCCAACCGGACGATTTTTTTCGTGGAAGCGAGTCGCGGGGAAGACTATTGTGCAAGAAGAGAAGGAACATCTCGCGTCGTGGGAGAATCGGCCGCATGGATGAAACAGCGACGGTAACACGCTATGTCAGCCACGCTCCTTGGACGGTCGCCGAGGTGTTTCAAGCGTTCGTCGATTGGGAAACGCGCTTTCGGGGCGACGATCCCGACTATCGCATGGTTGATGGGCCGTTGCGTTTAGGCACCACCTTAGCCGACTGGCGTGCTCGATGGGCCATGAGCGACGAAAGCGAAATGGTCGATTGGCTGCACCGCATCTGGAACGTCGAGGCGTCGGACTTTCACTGGCAGGCGGTGCTAAGGCCCAGTCATGCTCGGCGATTGCGTGACTTATGCGGATTCATCGCGGCCCGCACTCGCCGACGCCGGGAGCAACTCGAAGCGGCCCTACGGCATGCGGATCGGGTTCGGCGATCGTTCTTGTTGGTGCGGTCGTTGTTTGTCCATGCAGGGGCCAAAGCCGGCGACATCGGTTTTTCCACGCCGTTGCGGCCATTGCTGGCCGAGTATCCCCTTCTGGTGGCCCCCTACATCGAGCATTTCGGCGAACCGGTGCCGGTGCCGTCGGTTGGGCGTCCGAAGATTGTGGCCGTTCTGGGGTGTTTGGCCGCTTTGGTGCTGGGGGGCTGGGTCATCGCGGAGGTGGGCGGCCAATGGCCGATGTTAGCGGCCGCGATCGGCGTATCGTTGGGAGTATTGCTGTCGTGGTCGGCCAATCAATTGGCTCGCGTGCCCAGCACCGCGATGCCCGCGACGGTCGGCGAATGGGCCGTGGCCCTGATCGAAGAACCGCCGACTGCCGATTCCGAAGCCTGATACCTCCTTGGGGCGAGCCGACGACGTCAGTCGCCGGAGTTTCAGCGATCTGACGCTCTGGCGCTCTGGCGAGCCGACGACGTCAGTCGCCGGAGTTGCTGACGAGCCCGTGATTCAGCGGAAAAATTCCACGGCGTTGCGGAACAATTGCAGGCCATCGCCTTCGGCCTGCAAGCCTTCGCGGGTCCAGCGGGGATGCTGGGTTGGCAACACATGTCGTTCCGGGTGCGGCATTAGCCCCAAAACACGCCCGCTAGCATCGCACACCCCGGCAATGTCCCCTTGCGAACCATTCGGATTGGCTGGGTAATCCGCGGCACTACCGTCGGCCTCGACGTAAATGAGTACCGCTTGCCCTGCTTGAATCAATCCCTGGCGAATCCAATCTTTGCGGCAAACGAATTTCCCTTCCCCATGCGCCACCGGGAGATACAGCCGTGAGATCCCCCTGAGGAACGGACACTTGTTCCCCTTGACTTCCAGATAAACCCAACGGTCTTCAAATTTGCCCGACATGTTGTGCGTCAACGTAACGACCGGTCCCTCCTCGTCGGGTGGAACGAGCAAGCCGGCTTTGAGCAGCACTTGAAAACCGTTGCAGATGCCCAAAATCAGCTTTTCCGAGTCGCGGAATTTGTGAACGGCATCGCCCAGAAAGACGCTCAACTGATTGGCTAAGATTTTCCCCGCAGCCACATCATCGCCATAACTAAATCCGCCAGGCACGACCAAAATTTGGAAGCGGTGCAGCAGTTTAGGATCTTCGCGGAGCTGATAGATATGCACCCGCTGCACCTTGGCTCCTGCCAATTCGAAGGCAAAAGCCGTCTCTTCGTCGCAGTTGGTGCCCGGTGCCCGCAGAATCAGTACATTCGGAGCCGGCATAGTGAGAAACGTATGAAGGAGGATCAATAAATCTTGACGCGGCGCTCGCGTTCGGGTGTGATGTTCGTTGTACAAAGGCGACTCCTCCCCTCCAAGTGCGTCGCCTGCTCGATAGCGTGGCCGTCCGCCACGAAAAAAACCGCTTCCCCGGCGGCTGAAGAATTTTTTCCTTTTTTCGCCAGCTCAAGTTGACAATCTCCTTGGACCCCTTTAGGATGAGGGTGTCACTGATGAATGCAGTGACCCAACAAGTGATGACACAAAAGCGACGGCTGCTGCAAACCTAGCAACGGGAAACCGTAGCGTAGACAACAGCAAGTCGAAGCAAGTAGTGAGGTTCGATCTTTGACAATTCGGTAGCAAGTTGTGGACCAAGGTGAGAGAGGATGGGTTGTGCATTCTCTCGCACTGGTCGATCGGCAACGAAGACAGATCGGCGAACAATGTCTGTGTCGCACGATGTGTCGCGTCAACCGATCAGCCCTGTTTTAGAGAGTTTTGCCA
>CALEEC010000059.1 GCA_937949245.1 uncultured Gemmataceae bacterium
TGCGGATTGCCCCTTGGGCTGGCCCTTCGTAGCGTCCTAGCACGGTCCAAGGCGTACCGACAAAGACATCGGCCAACCGGCCCGGCGTGGTGAATTCCGGCAATAAATGCAATTCCACTCCGCTCAACGAAAGGTCTGTCAGCGCAGGTGTGCTGATGCGTCGATGGATGCGTTCCATCACCGCCTCGGCGCGATCTTCGGATTCGACGATCTCGGTGTATCCGCCGCCGAGCTGAGCTAGGCGATTGAGGAAACCTTCGTTAACGGCCTGATCGACGCCCAAGGTGAAAACGCGCAAGCCCCGTAGTCGTTCGCCGAGCTGGGCCAGCAATGCATCTTCGTTGCCGACTTGGCCATCAGTGACCAAGAACAGAATGCGATCGCGTTGAGGATCGGCGGCTTGCAGCAAGCGGATGGCTTGATTCAACGGCTGGGCCAGATCGGTTCCGCCGCGTGCTTCCAACTGGAGCAGAAACCGCATGGCTTGGCTGCGATGCCGTTCATTAACCGGCACCAGCTCAGTCCCCCACCCCGGAGGACGTTCCACAACATTATCGAATGCTAAAATTGCCAGGCGATCGTTGGTCGACAATGTCTCGACGATCCGAGCCAACGCCCGGCGGGAAGTGGACATTTTCCATCCCCCCATGCTGCCGGAACGGTCGAGGATCAGCACCAAATCGCGGGGCTTTTCCTGCATATGCACGCTGGGATCGGCCAACAACGTCAGGACCCAGGTGCCTTGGTTGGAAGGGTCGGCATCCGGTTGCAGCAGCAACGTCGTCGTCTGGGCCGACGTCCCGACGCGGAAACGCAAGATGAAGTCGCGATCGAGCCGTTCCCCGGGCTGCAGCGAAAAGATCCGCACGTTGTCTTGTCGCGTTTCTTCCACCGTATGCAAACTGGAGCGAAACTCCCGCATCGGCAGATGGGTGGGGTGAACCTCGACTTGCAACGACAAACGCACCGCACTCGGTTGCCCCGGCAAATACACCGGTTCGCCGCGATCGTCGGCCGGCAGCGAAGCGGAAGAGGGAACCGCCGTCGGGGGCGAAGGGGGGAGCGGTGGTTCCGTCCTCGAGCGACGCTGGGAAGATGTCCGGGTCCCGGAATGACGCCGACGCCGATCCTGCTGCGGGGAACTTTCTTCCGCTGCCGGCTCATACCGCGGGGCAACCACTAACGGAAACCGATACGTCGCTTCTCCTTCGTCGAGTTGCAGCGAGCCGACCAAGTGCAATTCCACTTGCACCCGATCGGCGGGGGGGAGATTCCCCACCTTCAGAGCAAAGACGTTGGCTTTGTGTTGCTCGGTCATCGCGGCCCGGTGTCCTGCTTGGATGGCTTCGCGATAGCGTTGTTCCGCCTCGGCTTTGCTGTACAGTTGGGCTTCGATCACGCGATCTGCGACTTTCAGACGAAACGACGTCACCGCGGCCCGGTCCGGCAACGGGAATAAATAAGTGGCCTCGATCGCTTGCGGATGCGGATTGGCGAAACTCTGCTCGATGGTGGTGCGATACATCAGACCATCGATGCGGGTGCGAACGTGCAAGCTCTGAAGCGGCAACGGCCCCATCGGCGTCGCGACGGTACCGTAGCCGGCTTCGTTGGTTTCGGGCGTGTGGAACTGCTCCGTATCGGTCAACGTCGGCAAAACTTGAGACATGAGCCATTCCTCGGCGACGTGAAATAGCGTTCAGCGATCCCTATGATCGATCAACGCACTAGCTCATTGTACTGCACAAGTCAAATGTTCAAGCAAGCTATTGGACATCGAACCGGACATCGAGCTTTTGGTTACCGCTGACTTCGAGGAACAACGGCGTGGTGGTGGCTTGGGTGTATCGGGCCGGCACCGCTTCGACGACCATGCCGGCTTGGTCGCGCGAGGGGGCGAGTCGGGAGACGGTCACGCGATATTTCCCGGGGGGAACTTGGGGCAGCAGCACTTGGCCTTCGGCATCGGTCTTGCCCGTGAATGATCGAGGATTGCGGTCGGCCAATTCGTGCAGCACGATCGTGGCCGACGACAACGGTTTGCCTTGCAACGACAATACGACCACGATGCCCTTGGCGGGTTCGGTGGCCGGAGTCACGGCAGGAGGGGGCGTCGGTTGTGGTCGTGGTTCCGTTTTAGGCATCGGTGGGGGCTGCGGTGCCGCTGGGGGGGGCGGCTTAGGTTGGTCTTTCCCCTTCACTGGGGGTTGCGGTAGCGGCTGAGCATCGGCCTTGGGCATGGGTTCGGCCTTCGGCTCGGATTTCGCTGGAACCTTGGGGGCCGGTTGCGGCTGCGGCTTGGGGTCTGATTTAGGCGGAACCTTGGGGTCCGGTTGCGGTTGCGGCTTGGGGTCCGATTTGGGGTCGGTTTTGGGCGTCGGCATCGGACCCGGCGTAGGAACGGGCATGGGGCGTGGAGCGAGTTCCCGAGGTTCGTTGGTGCTAGGGGGAGACACATTCGATTTTTCTTCCACCATGAGGAAACTCGCACGAAGATCGGTACGCACTTGTTCGATCACTTCGTGCAGTCGAAAAGCGCGTCGGGCAATCGACGGTTCTTTGTCGATGCGTGCCATTTCCTCGTCGAGCCACTTCTGTTGTTGCGGCCGATGAGTGAGCAGGGGACGTATCGTCCACAAGGAACCTTGATAGATTCGATAGCAGGCGACCGCGTCGCCCCGGTTGTACATTTCCGCACCGCGATTGTGGACCTCGCGGAGGGTGTCGTATAACAGTTTATCGAGTTTTTTTACCTCGATCGATGCTGTCGGTGGGTTGTCGGCGTAGGCATAGATGCCTAGCATCAGGACTCCCCAGCATGCCCAATACCGTACCATGATCAATCCCCCCAGAGGTACGCAGATTCGACGAGGATTCGTCGCCCACAGTACGAAGGCGGATTCGGCGAGGATTCGTCGCCCTCAGTACGAAGATGGTTATAGTCGAAGCCCCGGCATGCAGTACAGGGAGAAGCGGAGGATGCCGGCAGAGGAGGAAGCATCAGCCCGCTAGGATCGGTCTTGCATCGAATTGGGGATTGCGACTAGCATAAGGTCGGCCTCGATCAAGGGAGCGAGTGCCGCGAACTTCAACTTCCGCGCCGGCCGAATCGCACCAGGGAGGGTCGCTTGGCCGACAAAAATTTCTTGCTCATCATCGATGCGTTGAGTCGCGCTGCGACGCATCCCGAAGGGGTGGCGTTGATCGGCAGCAGAACCGAAGCCGGTTTGTTTCCCCCCACCGCGGCAGCCCGCTCGGCCGCGGAGCAGTGCAAAGCCGATGGCCTGTTACGGGTGCTGCGCAGCGAACCCCGTGGCAAGACCAACATCGAAATTGCCGTGCTGACCGAAAAGGGGATGCAATTCCTGCTGAAACAGGCCAGTCCGCGGCAGGTGCTCGAAGATTTCGTCCGTATTCTCGAGACCCGCCAACGAGAAGTCGATGGCCTGCTAGGCCAAGCCAAACAGATGGCGTCCAGTCTGCAAGGGATGCGGCAAGCATTGGAACAAGTCTTGCCGTTGATGCGTCGAACCGTGGAAGCGACTGCCACCCTGCCGACGCCCCCTGCCAGCACGCATTCGTATCGGCCTGAATCTGATCGTCCCGGAAGCCCTACCATGAATGGTTGCCTGACTCTTACCGCTCCAACGGTAAAATCGGCGCCGGCCAAGACCGAAGCCGATTATCACCTGATTATCCTCGAGCAATTAGCCGAATGGCACGCCAGCGCCGGTGCCTCGGAAGATTGTCCGCTACCGAAACTGTATCGTCGCTTGACCAGCGAGGGCATCCCGGTGCCGACCATCGGCCAATTTCACGATTGTCTGCGTCGGCTGCATGACGAGCATCGCATTTGGCTGCATCCGTGGACCGGGCCGTTGTACGATCTCCCGGAACCTGCGTTCGCCTTGTTGGTCGGGCACGAGATTGCCTATTATGCCAGCCTACGCTAACAACTTCGCCGATGCGTAGCGATGCGTCGCTGCAGCAAGTTATGGGGGGAGCGAATTCCCCGCCGTCGCAACGTGTGCGTCGATTGCCTTTCTCATGGAGGAGTAGACATGTCGTCGGTCAGTATCGCGGAACGCTCCGCTACCGAGCGCGTCTTGGAAGCATTACGACGTTCCGGCAATCCGTTTCGCAATTACTTTGCTCGCAATCCCGACGACGAGGTGTGCGCCCGCTACCACGTCCCGGAATTGTTTGCCCCGGAACGCGATCTACTGTTGAGCATTGTGGATTTGTATCGTTACGATCCGATGACCCATTCGGAAGTCGTCCCGGTGCTGGGCAACAAAGGGGCCGGCAAGACGCACTTGCTGCACTCAATCAAGCATGGCACCGACGGCGCTTGGCAATTGTTGGTCACCCCGGGGGTGTATCAGAAGGATACCGAATTTCTGGAATATCTGTTGTTCCAGATCATCGACACGCTGTTGGGCGGAGGTCGGCAAAAGGGCGTGCGACCGTTGGAATATGTCGGCGATCAGTTGATGCGTCGGCTGCTGTCGACGGCGCTGCGGGAATTGACCACGGAACAACGGCTGGATTTGTTCCCTCCGCCAGGCTTGGGACGCTGGACGCGTCGGCTTGGTCTGGGGCACGGCCAAGCGCAAGAGCGTGCCCAATGGCTTGCCGACAACCTCAGCGGCTACGGTAACCTGTCGCGCACGCCGACGCCGATTCTGCAAGCCCTCAGCGAAGCCGGGCTTGATGCCGAACAAGCCCTCGATCTGGCCCTAGGCCACATCGAAAAGACCGAAGCCCACAACACCGCCGGCCTGATGCGTCGGGCCATCTTCCAAGGGTTCGCCAAGGCGATTCTGTTGAAGGAAGAAGCCGAGTTGGCCAACTTCCTGACCTATGGCTTCGCCGAACTCGATTTCCAAGTTCGGCCGACCCGGCAAGACTTGGTGTTAGCCCTGTTCAAGGTGCTGATGGAGATCTTCCGCTCGCTGAAAACGCCGGTGGTCGTCGCCTTCGATCAGTTGGAAGATCTGCTCTTGGCCCGGCGTTCCGATGATGCGCACCGCATTGCCGAGGCGTTTTTCGCCGGCATCGTCCAAGTGATGCATCAGATCGACGGACTATGCTTCCTGATTTTTGCCGAACGCGGTTTGTGGAATCGCTTCGTACCGTCGCTGGACGGCTACATCCAAGATCGTCTCAACAACCCCGTGCATGTGCCGCGCCATGGTACGGTGAAAGCGTTGCGGTTGGAAGCCCCGTCGCCCGACTTGGTGCGTCGCGTGGTCGAGGCACGTTTGCGGCCGGTTCTCGACGAACTTCCCGACGATGTGGAAATCTCGGATATTTACCCCTTTGTCGATGATCAAATCATCCGCATCGCGCGAACCGAACCGACCCTGCGCGACATGCTGCAACAATTTCGCCATCTCTTCGATCACCTGGTGTACGGCTCGGAAGGAGGCGAGCCACGCCCTTTGACCGTTGCCGCCCCGGTTCGGGAGTCTTCACCGGTCGGCGGCGCACCCGACGATACGAACGCTAACGAGGCGCGACCTTCTTCGCCGATTTTAGCGGCCGTCAATCGCATTGCCGCCCTCGAAGCCGCTGCGCCGACGACCTTGCTGCCGCAATCGTCGGTGTCAAATCTCGTGCCGCAAGAGCCATTCTCTGCTACGGCCGCATCGTCGAGCGAAAGCGTGCCTCCGACCGACCCGCTGCTCGCAACGCCTGCGGATCGACCGATCGATCACGCCTCGGCGGAGTCGCAAATTCCTACTGCTGCGTCGGGTGCGCATCTTCCGGCCGCGGCGTCCGAAGCGATTCCATCAGCTGCCCCGCTGCCGACGACCGCTGCCCGGCACGACACCTTCCCTACCAGTCGCGTGACGCAGTTGCTGCAAGCGCCGGATCGTCCCCCGCTGGCGGTGAAATCGGTCTTGATCGTGGAATCATCGGAGCCAGCCGACCCAAAAGCGAAGACCACGATAATGCCGAATGGACCGTCGCTTGGTTCCGCGAGCAGTTCGGCAGCGTCAGCGACGCCTCCGGCATCGAGCCAGCTTCCGAGTGGAACGACGGCGACCAACGACCGCATGAGCCAGACATCGCCTCAGCCGACGCACCTGCCCCCTGCCGCATCGGAGACGTCGAGCCAGCATCCGGCTCCATCGCCTTCGATGCCGTTGTCAGCGACCCCGCAGACGCTGCCAACACCGATGCCGCAGCCAACACCGATTCCGGGCCAAGCTCCGCCGTCGGCCCCGACGCCGACGTTTCCCAACGGCACGACCTCGGAAGCATCGATCTCCCCAAGCCCCACTTTCGGCTCGTCGATGCCCTCGGCTACATCCCCTTACTCGGCGTCCAACTTGGTGCCTGG
>CALEEC010000060.1 GCA_937949245.1 uncultured Gemmataceae bacterium
GAACGATTCGGTCACTCCGTCCATACGCAATGACAAGTTCACTGACACCGACGAGCAACCCGACCCAAGTGAATATGTACATCGGCGTTGGCTCTAGGGGCAGTTCACCGCGGACGATCGACAGAGTCACGATGAGTAACACGCAGCCACCGGCCAACGAGTATAGCAGAATTCGCCATTCCATCTGCCGGCTGTCGGGCGGAGGCGTTTCGGAATAGGGATCCATACACACGCTCCCGGGGCGACTAAGGTCGAAGTTAAGGAATTTGCTCGGCTGGCCGTGGTCCGGCGTCCTTGCGGCCGCTACCGGCCAAGCGACTAATGATGCGTACCGTCATGTCGGACTGACACAAGATCTGACAGCTCAATCGCACGCCGGTCAATCTGCGAGCGGCCAGTACCTTTTCCTCGTCTTCGGTTTTGCTGCTCGGTTCGCCGGCGAGGAATTCGACGCGACAAGTCGTACACCGCGCGTGACCTCCGCAGGCATGCAATTGATCGACCCCCGCTTCATCGATCAACGCGAGGACCAACCGTTTATTGCTCGGCACCTCGAATGTGCCTATTCCTTCGACCGTAAGTTTCGGCATGATCGACTCACTGTTCCAGAACCGCAGAGCAGCTTCCTTCCTTCTTCGTTTATTATTGCTACGACGACCGACTTCGGCGAGAAGGAACAGCGAAGAACCAACCCCATCATCGAACAAACCCACTCTTGCGGTGCCAAGGAGGGTCGCTGCAAGAGTGAGTGGAGATTTTCTGCTTCTACGGAGATCCTCCAAACGGTGTTATTCCGCTGACTTCGATCGCGTTTCGAGGGACGGGGGTTATTCCACGGTCACACTCTTGGCCAAGTTCCGTGGTTTATCGACATCGCAACCGCGTAGCAGGGCGATATGGTAGGCCAGCAGTTGGAGCGGAATCGCCGTGACAATCGGTTGGAGATATTCCGGCGCGTCGGGAACGTAGATGACATCGTCGGCTTTGTGGGCCATGTAGTCGGCAATCTCGTCGTCACCTTCGGAGCAGATGGCAATCACTGGTCCGCCACGGGCTTTGACTTCTTCGAGGTTGCTCATCACTTTCTCGAAGATCGGTCCGCGCGGCATTAGGAAAATCGACGGCGTCTGCTCATCGACCAACGCGATGGGGCCGTGCTTCATCTCGGCGGCCGGGTAGCCCTCGGCGTGGATGTAGCTGATCTCCTTCAGCTTCAGCGCCCCCTCCAGCGCGACCGGGTACAGATATTGCCGACCCATGTAGAGCATGTTGTTGACATCGGAGTATTTCTCGGCAATGCGTCGGACTTCGTCGTGACAGTGCAAGGTTTTGCGGACTAGGTCGGGCAGGCTGCGTAGTTCGCTGATCATCTTCGCACCTTGCAGGCTGGAAAGATGACGCATCCGGCCGAAGTAGAGGGCCAACATGGTCAAAACGGTCACCTGCGAGGTGAACGCCTTGGTGCTGGCCACCCCAATTTCCGGGCCGGCGTGAAGATAGACTCCGCCATCGGCTTCCCGAGCGATCGTACTGCCGACGACGTTGCACACGGCCAAGGTGGGATGCCCCTTGCGTTTCGACTCCCGCAAAGCCGCGAGCGTGTCGGCCGTCTCCCCCGATTGCGTGATCGCAATCACAATCGTATTGCGATCCACCGGCGGATTGCGATAGCGGAACTCGCTGGCATATTCGACTTCAACCGGAATACGGGCAAATTCTTCGATGAGATATTCACCCACCAAAGCGGCATGATAACTGGTGCCACACGCGGTGAAAATGATCCGCTCGACCCGACGCAATTGCTGGGCGTCGAGGTTCAAACCGCCGAAGTGGGCCGAGCTATCCGCGTCGCTCAGTCGGCCTCGCATCGCGTTTTCGATGGCTTCCGGCTGTTCGTAGATCTCTTTCAACATGTAGTGCGGAAAGTTCGCTTTGTCCGCATCGCCGATGTCCCAATCGATCGTCTGGATATTGGCCGACACCAGACTGCGTTGGGCATCGTAAATCTGCCAATCGTCCGCAGTGAGGACGCATAGTTGATGATCTTGCAGATAGACCGCTTTGGTGGTATTTCCCATCAATGCCGTGGGATCGGAAGCGAGGAAATTTTCGCCTTCCCCCAGGCCGAGGACCAACGGACTCCCCAAACGCGCCCCGACGATCCATTCGGGATTCCGCGGACTGATCACGGCCAAGCCGTAAGTGCCTTTCAACATCGGCAGCACTTTACGGACGGCTTCGACGAGGTCGCCGTTCAGATGATAGGCAATCAATTGGGCGATCACTTCGGTATCGGTTTGACTGCGAAAGATGATGCCTTCGGCTTCGAGTTGCCGTTTGAGAACGGCATAGTTTTCGATCACGCCGTTGTGCACGACCGCGACTTGGCCATCCCCTTCGCCGGCCCAGTGCGGATGGGCATTCAGGTCGGTTGCTCCGCCGTGGGTGGCCCAGCGGGTGTGACTAATGCCCAAACATCCCGGCGAAGGTCGTTCGCGAAGATGTTCGCACAACTCGGCCACGCGACCGGCTTTCTTACGGATGTGCAGCTTGTGCCCGTCTAAGGTGGCCACACCAGCACTATCGTAGCCGCGGTACTCCAATCGGCGCAGCCCTTCCACCAAAATCGGCTCCGCTTCCCGGGGGCCGACGTATCCTAATATGCCGCACATCGGTCGGGTTCCTCCTTGAACCTAGCGGGAAGTGGGGCTTTCCTATTCGCTTCTCGCGGAAACTTCCCGGTACAATAGGATTACCCGAAAGTCGCTCTTTGCGCCAATCGCACTTTCGGAACCGATCGGGAGCAACGACGGCACAGGCGGAGGCAGCGGCTTTCCCCGGCCCCACCTCGATGCGTCGTTACTTAGACCTAGGGGGATCAGGGGTATCCGGCGATGACAGAAGGAGAGTCCGCGGAGGATAGGTGGTCATGAGTCGGCATCGTTCTCGCAAAGAGCGTTGGGTAGCTTTGTTGCCGACCCGGCATCGGTCGATCGAGGGGATGATTGTGAGCTATTTCCGGGGCGAATGGTGGGCCGAGATCCGCTATCGCTTGGCCGCTGCGGAACGATCGCCGGAGGGGTTGGTCGTTTGGCATTCGCACTTCGACCGACTGGGGCCGTTCAAGCGACCCCGCAACGCGATGGTGGAAGCCGAACGCCACGCGACGATGCTCCGCAATCGGCACGGCGAACGCATCTGGTTCGACGGACAAGACCAGCCGTGATACGCCCGCCTAACGGAAATCCCGCCTCTGCACCGAACAGCGGGCCTCAGCCCGCCGTGTGGCTATTTTCCGCGACGTGAAAAAACTACCGAGAACCACCCCACACCTCGGCGGGCTTACGCCCGCCGCTCGGATGCTCGGATGAGACCAATGCTCGCCGCTCGGACGGTCAGAACGTGAACGATAGGCCGAAGTTGAAGCCCTGCACCCAGAAAGTATCGGTCTGCATCACCGGCAGCGGTCGCAAGAACCCCGTGGGGCTGACCGTACCCACAAACGGAATCAACTGCGAATTGACAAACGGATCGACCGTTCCACTGGCACGCACCACACTGGTGATGTACATGAAGTTGTAGCCGGCAAAAATTTGGATGTGGTCGGTCAACTGATAGCCCAGATTGAAGGTCACTTCAGGAATAAACACCGTCTTAGTGATCGATTCGGAACCGATGTTGGTGCGCTGTACCAGCGTGCCGCCGACTTGGGTGACGGGAGCAGCAAACGGGTAGATCGAGGTCGTTGCGCCATCGCGATCCGCTGTCGATACCATACCACCTAGGGCCAATTTCACCAAAATGTCCGCGGTGAAACGCTCTGCTCGATAGTGCGCATGTCCACCAATTTGGCCGCCGTAGAAGCGATTGTTGATGCGAAACGAATCAAACGAGGTCAGCGTCTGCGTGGTCAGAAAATTGGTCGTGCGATCGTTGATGAAGATCGACTCGTGCAAACCGACATACTTGAAACCGACCAACCAATCAAAATATTCCGAGAAGAAGGAATTGCCGCGGAAACGTGTGTTGGCGTCGGCCCCTTCCATGCTAGCAGTTGTGCTAACGGCCACCGCTCCCGAAGAGCCGGGAGGATTCGGATTGGACAGCAGCAAGATGGTGACGATGTTCGGGTTGTTCGTATCGATGATAGGTCGGCCAATAGCCGCCGAACCGGGAAGTCCGGTCGAGGCCGCAGCGTAGCCTTGGCTGCTTTCCATCAAGCGCCAATAGGTTAAGTCCAAGCCGACCCATTGACTGGGATCGAACCAAAACCCGACATTGGCTCGGGTGCCTGAAAATCCCTGATCCGATAGCCGTTCCGCGGGAAACAAGGTGATCGCTTGACTCCCGTTGAAACTCCCCAAAGCCACCGCTGCACTAGGCACTTGCTGCACCAGGGGGATCGACTCATACGGTTTCATGAACCACAACAGATACTCGACCCTGGCCCAGAACATGGAATGAGTCGAGAAGGGCTGATTCATGACCGAGAAGAATTCCGCGGTGTTGGTCGGCGAAGGGAAAGTGCCGTTCGCAAGGGAAGATGCGGGATCGGGGACGGCAGAGGGAACGGAAGGAGGGTTGTTGCCCGATGGAACCGGATCGAGCGCCGGCCCTTGGGCTGACGCGATGCTGCCGCTCAACAGCCAGAGCGTCAGCGAACCAACCAGACCGCAACGCATGATTCGTCTCCTGCACGAGGAAGGGCCACTCCCTCGGCATGCGCCAGAAGGAAGCCGATTTCCCAAAAATTCACGCCCGCCTCATGTCCAGATCCCGCAATTTCGTCAAGACGAATTTTCCGACGTGAGACTGGAAGAAGCGACGACGTCAGTCGCTGGGGGCGAAACCCACCGCGGACTGGTGTCTGCGGTTCTTATCGTCGTGCGACGATGCCCTAAGCCGACGACGCTAGTCATCGGGTAGTGTCTCCCAAAGTCGACGCCGGTCGTCGGGTGGTGTCTCCCAAAGTCGACGCCGGTCGTCGGGGGGAGGGACAATGCGTTAATTGTCGTTGATCACTTCTCCTCCGGCACGGGTGCCATACGCTCGCCAGGTCAATAACTGGATCGAATTGCGGATGAACCGCACGCTGCCATCGCAGAGGGCCACGTTCACTCCTCCCGTGTGTCGGCTTCGCGGTGTCTTCCAAAAACCTCCACGAGACGAACAGTCAGGAGTTGAATCATTCGGCAGATAGTAGTGGTTGTATTGATGCGTCGTTCCTGCACCGTCTGCCCATCGGGCTTGCCGTTGTGTGTCGATCACAGGGGCCGACGCACAAGCGGCATCGGTCAGCGGCGATGTCGCAGGAATAAAGCGGAACAACTCATCGACATCTTGCCGCGTGGTGATGGCCGTTGCGGTGCCGCCGCGACCGATCAGGCTCTCCGAGATCATGGCCGTATTGCTCGTGCCGTCGGTGATGGCCAACAGATTGATCCGTGCGTCTTGGAAGATCGGGCCTGTCCCCGGAGCGGTCCCGCCGTTGGCTCCATCGCCGGCGTTGACCATGTAGTTGGCCGCTCCCCAACCGGGTTGCACCTCCGTCCGCATGTCGCTGGGGCACAAAAAGATCGGAATCTTCAACGCTACCCACGGAGCGTGGATCGGTCGTAACGTGACTCCCGGAGTTTCCGGCGGAGCGGAGTAGAGACTTTGATTGAGATTCAGGTTGTTGTAGATCGCCGTCTGTTCGAGGTACGGCGACAACAGAGCGAACGCCGACCAACGATGGAAATTGCCACTGGGAATGTCCGTTCGCGTGACGTAAGCGGGGGGAAGCAATTGATGGGCGTCGTGGTAGTTGTGCATCGCAAGGGCAATTTGCTTGAGGTGGTTCTGGCAACGCAATCGTGCCGCAGCCTCACGCACCTTTTGCACCGCCGGCAACAGCAAGCCAATCAAGACGGCAATGATCGCGATCACCACCAACAATTCAATCAGGGTGAAACCCTGCCGAGTGATTTTCTGCATAGCTGACAACCTCATAGGAGAGATCACCAAAAACGAGGGAGGAAATAGAGCCAATCACCTACGCCCTGCCGGGCTTTCTAGGTGGGCAATAACGACGATCGACTTTATCTCCCTTGGCCAATCGGCACAGCCGAGGAGAGCAAGTCGTCTCGGAGGTAGGCCGGTAGAAAGGAAAGTTAAATCACTCGGGGAGGAGGAATTGGCGGTGCATGCATGAGCGACACGGCATACTCCGAGCCGAGACGGAGCCACGCGGTACAGGGGCGATCATGCACCAGCGCTGCCGTGGAGTCAGGCACCAAGGCCGGTTCGAGAGAAAGTAGGCTCGTCAGGCTCTTGCCCCGACAATGTAGAGCAAACCAACCGACGATCCAGCGTGGTCCCGATCGCTGATGCGATGATGGCGTCTTCTTCGATGAACCACTACAGTGTGGTGGCCCAGCCGCTTTAGGGATCGACGCGACGTTGTGGATCGACGTATCTGCAACTGGTGGGGGCCGATCCGAAAACGAGAAATGACCTCGGTGGACCGAAGATGCTACCGCTGCTTCGCAGCAAGCGGGTAACTCCGACTCTGCGAGCGGAGACGCGATACTGCAACAGGATTTCGCGGAATTGTCACAATCCGCTTGCACGACTGGGGGGGAATCCATCGTCGTGGTCGCTGGGGATGCCCTCGTGCAACAGGATGGTTTGGCGGCCACCGCGGATTGCTGTCGCCGGGCTTCGACCATGGGGCGAACATGCTGCGGCGGCTCGATACCGTTCGCTTCGGCCCAAGCGAGCTTTTCTTCGAGGGTGAAGCAGCAGCAATCGCCCCGCCAGCATTGGGCCGCAGTCATGCAACCGCAGGGGCGATGCTGACAGGGGTAGGCAACGTCGGTGACCGGTTTATGACGCTTCGATGTCAGCCAAAGGGGAAAGCCCCCCAGCATCATCAAGTGATTGCTCAGCGTCAGCAGCACCAGAAGATGCCGACAAACTGCTCCTCGTTTTTTTCGTGCCCACCGAAGCATGCAGAGCGTTCACCAATCGCGGGGTGATTGCCATCTCCGAATGTTAAAGTAGGCTCATGAGTACGGATCGTCTATCCTCCGTTCTAAGAATCCGACCATGCTAGCGTTCAATTGTGAAGTCGATTCCCGCGCCTGCATCGCTGGGCACGCGGAGATCGCAAGCAATGGGGGAGGCAGGACTTGCTGAAGGGATCAGCCCTCTTGGGCTTCGTTCTTCGCGGGGCGACGCAGGTTTTCCTTGGGGAAGAACTTTTGCAGTTCCTTCTTGATTGCCTCGAATTTCGGATCGTTGGCGAGGTTGTTCCATTCTTTGGGATCGGTCGTGTGATCGTACAGTTCTTCGTCACCGTTGGCGTAACGGATGTAGCGGAACTTTTCGGTTCGCACGGCATGATTTTGGTAGCCATGCGTCGTCAGGGCGGCATGCTCCCAGATCGCTTTCGGATCTGCTAAAAGCGGTTTGATGCTTGGCCCCTGAACATGGCCGGGCACTGGAATGCCACACAATTCGCACAGTGTCGGATAAATGCTCATGAAATCTACTGGCCGATTGCAAATACTTCTGGGCTGAGTCAAGCCGGGGACGACAAACAACAATGGCGCTCGAGTCGCTTGTTCCCACAAGGCGAACTTCCGCCAATGGAATTTTTCGCCCAAGTGCCAACCGTGATCGCTCCATAGCACAATGATCGTGTTGTCTTTGTGGACCGAACGATCGAAACCGTCGAGCAGTCGGCCAATCATCGCGTCACAAAAGGAAATGGTGGCTAGGTACGCTTGCACGCACTCTTCCCATTTGCCGGCTTGTGTGATGGTTTGATGATCTCCTTCGGGTTTGGCCATGCGAATACCGGCCGGCGGAATCCCTTCCAGTTCGTTCTTGCGAACCTCGGGGAGCTGGATCTGATCGAGCGGGTACAGGTCGAAATATTTTTTCGGCACCTGGAACGGCAAATGAGGTTTGATCAAGCCACAAGCGAGGAAGAAGGGTTTATCGTGCGGCTTGGCCAGATAGTCCAAGGCATAGTTGACGATGTGGTAATCGACCATGTCGGCATCGTCATTCGTTAGGGGGCCGATCTGAAAATAGCCATAGCCCCAAGCGGAAGGCAACGGTTGGAGTGCCTGCGATTTCTTCTTTTCGCCGACCGGCCGCGATCCGGCGGGCTTGAACTCGTGCCAATAGCCAGCCGGCGGAGGAAATCCCCCATGATACATCTTGCCTGCTCCGCGAACATCGTAGCCGGCAGCCATGAAGGCTTGGGGGAGATGGGGCACCTTGGCTGCCGGCGTGGTACGCCAGTCCGTTTCATTATCGTAGACTCCCGTGCTGCTGGAACGCAGTCCCGACATCAATGCGGTGCGAGACGGATTGCAGATTGGCGAAGCGCAGTAAGCGTGACGAAAGACAGTGCCCCGAGCCGCCAAGCGGTCCAAATTAGGCGTCTTGACCTGAGTGTATCCCAGAAAGCCGACCCAGTCCCGTAGATCGTCGATAGCGATGAACAATACGTTGGGCTTCTTCGTCGGCTTATCCGCCGCGGATACTCCTAGCGGAGCATAGCCAAGGAGTGTCAAAACGACTGCTGGCATTAAACACGGGTGGATCCGAAACATGAATCCTTCCCCCCCTGGCCTGGAGGTGCGAACACGAGGACAGATTCGACAGGGCGCAACCGATTCGAGGATCAACTGGTTCAACCCATTTTCGGCGATGCGGTTCCGATGGATTTTGCAGAAGGGAGGACTCCCATTTTTTCGGTCCCCTCCTCCGAACGGCGGGCGTTCGCTCGCCGTGTTCGTCAATTATGTAGCAGGTGCGAATCTCGTAGATCGGCGCGAAGTTCACGGAGGGGGACAGACACGGGGGACTAACGCCCCCCGCTCAGCGAAGCCTCCGAAGCCTCTTCACAGCGGCGGGCGTCAGCCCGCCGTGGTGCTGACACGGGGGGCTAACGCCCTCCGCTCAGAGAGCGGAGAGCTAGCGATCATCCGGGCAATCCTTGCAATGCTCGCAGGGCCGTTGCGATGTTCGGTGAACGCATCAACGATTCGCCGACCAAGACCGCCTTCACGCCGGCCGCCTGCAACCTTTGCAGATCGGCATAATCACGGATGCCGCTTTCGCTAACTACCGTGCGCTCAGAGGGAATGCGGTCGAGCAGCGACAACGTATGCTCCAACCGCGTGTGAAAAGTCCGCAGATCACGGTTGTTGATGCCGATCAGTGGGGTTCCCGTCTCTAGGACCCGCGGCAATTGCTCCGCATCGTGCAGTTCGATCAGAGCTTGCAACCCCAACGCCCGTGCTTCTTGATACAAACGTGCCAACTCCGCACCGGGGAGGATCTCGGCAATCAATAAAACGCAGTCGGCTCCCGCGTCGCGGGCTTCCAGCAATTGGTAGCGATCGATGATGAAATCTTTGCGCAACAACGGAACGGATACCGCTTCGCGGATGGCACGCAGGTAGGCCAAATCGCCCTGGAAAAATGGGGCATCGGTCAGCACACTGATGCACGCCGCCCCGTGGTTTTGGTAGATCCGTGCGATGGCTACCGGGTCGAAATCATCGCGAATCACCCCAGCCGAGGGCGAGGCTTTCTTGACCTCGGCGATAATCTTCGGCCCATTCGGCCCTTGCAGAGCGGCGAGAAAATCGCGTACCGGCGACCGCGTCGCGATACGCCGTTCTAGCACCGCTTCCGGCACCTCGCCCCGGCTGCGGACGACGGTTTTTCGCGTTTCGGCAATGATCTGTTCTAGAATCGTGGACATCGACGAGCCTCCTTCGTTCAACAGCCGTTACCATACGAATCGGCCTCAGCTTTCCCAGAGGGTAGGGCGCATCATGGAGCATTGGTTCGACAATACGGTTCGGTTGGTGGTGGCATTGTTGTTGGTGGGGGGAGTGTTCGGCATCGGGGTGCGTTGGGGACGGCAGCGTCGACCACCAACCGCCACTCTCGCGCCGCAACTGCCCACGCGGTCGGCTTGTTGGACGCTGGTCGAGGTGATTATCGGCTATGTCGGTATCACCTTTTGCGTGTCGTTCACCTTGTCGTTGTTACGGCAGATGCATTTTTTTGAATGGCTCTACGGCCCGGCTTTTCCGGTGGAGCGGACGGCCGAAGGGGGCGAGGAAGCGGAACGGCGGGCGGCGTTGATGGTGCAGATCTTGTGGGCTTCCGTGTTGGCATTGCCGATGCAGGTAGGCTTGCTTTGGTTCCTGATCGCTTGGAATGAACGGACGTTGAGTCGGCGTTGGTTTGGTCGAGCGGGTTGGTCGCAGTCGTTGGATGCTACCTGGCGTGTTTGGTATATCGTGACACCGGCCGTGTTTGTGACGTTCGGCGTGGTGAACCTGTTGCGCTGGGGGATGCTTGGCAAAGCGCCCGACGTGCATCCGCTGACGCAGATCGGCGCTTGGGCCAGTGAACGCGAATGGGCTTTGCTCGCTGGGGAAGTGTTGTTCGGTGCCCCGTTACGCGAGGAGTTGCTGTTTCGGGGCTTAGCATTGGGGTGGGCGTCGGTGCAGCGATCACGAGCCGATGTCCTCTTCGGCTTGGCGATCCTTTGGACCGTCCCCGATTGGGTGATGCAACCTTCGCTGGAAAGTGCCTCCCCGCTGCTGTTCCAACTGAGCCTGATCGGAGTGTATGCCTGGGTCTGGCGAGCGAGTGCGAGTGCGTCATTCTGGGGACTGGAACGCGAACAATGGGCGGCGATCCTGGCCAGTGCCGCTTGGTTCGCGGCCGGCCACGCTGGAGTATGGCCCAGTCCGATTCCTTTGTTTATCTTAGGGATGGGGTTGGGAATCTTGATGGTGCGTACTGGTTCGCTATGGGCTGTGGTAACGGCTCATGGGGCATTCAATGCCGTCTCGCTCACGGCATTGGCTTTGGGAGCGAAATGAGCTTAAAAATCTTTGCAGACAGGAGAGATGGAGACTTAGCACGAACTATCTCCTTGCGCATAATTGATGGGCAATAACCACCCTCGGAAGCACTATGCGAGTTCCAGAGCAGACAAGGGATTTTCTTGCACCAGTTCGATGCGTGGGAACGATCGCTGCCGACAAGCGTTGTCACACCTTCTACCGGGAGGCTTCACCTTGAGCCAGACCAACTCCCTTATCCCTCGGATTGCAGTGACGATGGGCGATCCTGCAGGAGTCGGTCCTGAGTTGTGTTTGCGGCTCCTGGCAGAGACAGCTTTGCACGCGTTGGGCACCCCGATCGTCTTTGCGGATCAGGAGATACTACGTCGCGTCGCTGAACGCTGTAGTCTGCCGGTGCCCCAGAAGGTGCTCCCCCTAGCGCGGTTCCGTGAAGAACCTATTTCCATTAGAGAGCCGACCGTGATCGATTTTGGACAAGATTTTTTGAGAGATCTTGTTCCTGGTCACGTCAGTGCCGCAGCTGGGCAGGCCGCGTTCGCTTATGTGTCGGAAGCGATTGATTGCGCCATGCATGGCGTGGTCGATGCCCTTTGCACGACTCCGCTTCACAAAGAGGCATTGCACGCGGCCGGGGTGCCCTTTCCGGGGCATACGGAGATACTGACGGCTCTGACCGCTTCGCCCAAGGTGCGGATGATGCTCACCTCCCCCGAGATCACTTGTACCTTAGTGACGGCTCACGTCGGATTGCATGAAGTTCCCGGCTTACTCAGTGTGGAAGCGGTCTACGACACCATCGAGTTGACGGCTCAGGCCATGCGTCGCTTACGCGGACGGGAACCGCACTTGGTCGTTTGTGGGCTGAACCCTCATGCGGGCGAGCATGGGTTGTTCGGCAATCGTGAAGAAGAGCGTTTCATCGTGCCCGCGATCGAGCAAGCTCGGGCGCAGGGGCTTAACGTCATCGGTCCCTTGTCCCCGGATACGGCGTTTCTGCCGAGTCGCCGTAAGAACACGGATGCCTACATCTGCATGTACCACGATCAGGGGCTGATTCCGCTGAAGGCTCTGGCTTTCGATGAAGGGATCAACGTCACCCTGGGATTGCCCATCGTAAGGACAAGCGTAGATCATGGTACAGCATTCGACATTGCTTGGCAAGGCATCGCGAGTCCGAACAGCTTATGGGAAGCCTTCCGCTTGGCCGTTCGTTTAGCGGGCGGGCGAATCCCGACCCAGGTGTAACTCGGTGGCATTTCAGGGACCGAGGTTTTCTCGGTTTCCCAATTTCAGGCCATAGATTGATCTGCCGCTTCTGCCTGCTCCGGGGGACGCAAGCTCAATCGAGCGAGGCCACTTCTCCGCCGTTCTTGGTGGCCAAGAAGCGATAGACGTCGAACGGAATGGTATTCCGCACGGCGCGTACTGCACCATCGGCCATGCAGAAGTTCACCAAGCCGGTGTGCTTGCTACGGAAGGTCATGACCAAGGGCCAGTTCGCCGGTTGCGGGGGATTGTGGTTGGTATTCGGCGGGAAATGGCAGCTGGCGTAGTCCCCGTTGGCATAGAACGCGACCGAGTGCGCGTTTTGCTCGGGGAGGTCTTCGCCGATCAGGAACGTATTACTGGTGCCATCGGTAATGGTGGTCAACCGTTGCGGATCTTGATAGCTGTTGCGGAAGAACAACCCCGTGGGATTCACCGTGTGGTGTCGGTCGGGGCTGCCGGTGCCCGCTCCTCCCATGCGATTGTCACCGATCGAACCTTTATAGCTGGTCACCGCGACCGGTGTGCCGGTCCATTGATACTGATTGGTGTATAGTTGCCGAGCGCCATCGTCGGAGGGACACATCAGCACAGGCAATTGCGTCCGCATCAGGGGCACCACGGCTGGGTGCCACAAGTTGGTGGTTCGGCTCGGTTCAAATTGACGGTACAAAGGTTCTTGTTCCAGATACGGCAGCGATTCGAGAATCCAACCGCGTCCAGTGAAGGGCGCTACAGGGCGTGGCCCTTCGGACCAGGGGCTTTTACTCATCGGGAGATAGCCCGTGGCGTCATGGTGGTTATGGACTGCCAGCCCCAGTTGTTTCAGGTTGTTGACGCAGCGGGTGCGAGCGGCCGCTTCGCGGACCTTTTGAACTGCCGGCAACAGCAGGCCGATCAGCACAGCGATAATCGCGATCACTACCAGTAATTCGATCAAAGTGAACGCACGACCACGTGCCGAGGATGCAGACATGGAAAGACTCCATCAGAAAAATAGGTGCTTATGCATCGTCGAATCATTCGCTTTCTTCTTGTTCCGAGCAGCAAGCGCTAGTCCGCCATACCCGAAGACATGCTCCAGCGAACCCGTGCCTGAGGACATATCTCGGCGAACCCTGCCCGAGAAAACATAATGGCGAGTCAATGTCGGATCTAAGCAACATGAATCGGCCGACTGTTTCTACCGAAGAAAACGAAACTAGGTTTTCTTATTGACTTCACATCTTAATGATGTCAATGAAAAAGATCTTTTTGCATAGCAAAGTTCCTTGCATGATTTCCAATCGCGAAAGCAGAAGCGTTCTGCTGCCGTAGCTTCCGTTTCGCCAAGCCCCACAGAATATTTTTTACGGAACTAGCTTTGCTATGGCTGTCCCAGCCATCCGTGTTCGGCGCATCGTTGCGGGACCATCTGTGCCGGCAACCCACCTCGCACGCGGTTGGCTCCTGTGATAGCATGAGAGGCATAGTCC
>CALEEC010000061.1 GCA_937949245.1 uncultured Gemmataceae bacterium
GTCGAACCGAGCCTGTGGCTGATCGAACCGCCGATGGAACCCACGCTGCGGGCTTTAGCCGAGATGCTGCCGCAAGAGGTCTTGGAGCAGTTGGAAATCGCGGTCATGCAACCCGGACCGCGAGGCGTGCTTCGCGCCAAACGCCCGATCGTGCTGCCGGAGTTGGCAGAGCGGTTACTTCCGCTGTACGCGCCGGTGAAACTGACAGGAGTGGGGCTGCCCATCGGTTGGCACCTGCAACCGGCATTGCGCCGCGATGTGCTACGGCGCACGTTCGCGGTCGACGGAGCGCGTTGGCTGTGTCTGCGAAACACGCAAAGCGCGGAAACGCTGGGCGAACGCATCATCGAGTTGGCGTACTTCAACGAGCCGAAATTTCGGCCGGTATTCACCCAACTGGAACATCAGCCCCACGCCGTCCTCCGACGGTTGCAACCGCTGGTCCGAGCCGGCGACCCACTGTTCGCTCTGCGGCCGTTTGCCGTCCTCGAGCCAAAGCCTCAAGCCGAGGTCGAACCGCCCAGCGAAGCCCCAAGCGAGGTTTTAGCGGAAGAGCAGACGATCGTTCTGGAGGGGCTTGGAGGCGTGCCACCGGCTATAGTGGTGCAGCCCGGCCAAGCGCCGGCTCTCACTGCTTCGCCCCCAGAGGAACCCCTCGCTGAGCTTCCGTGGTCGGACTCGGCTTCATCGACTACAGAACCCGACGGCACCGACGACGAGGCGCAACGGCATAAGCAGTTGTTCGCCCTCGAACAAACCTTCCTCGACATGCCTGGCGAGTACGACAGTGCGGAACGCTGTGCCCTATGGCCACGACTGGCTCAGGCGTATGCCGAACTGAAACACCCGCACGACGCGGGGATCTGTTGGTTGAATGCTTGGTGGACGATACCGCGCGAACAGCGCGAACGCCTACGGTTGCGTTGGGAACGCCTAGAATTTGGCCGACCGCTGACGCCCGAGACGCGGCTGGAATGCCTCGACAGTGTCCTGACCCATCCCGAACCCGATGCGACGCAACTGACTCGCATGGTACTGGCGTTGCTCAGCGACGAGGTGACCTCAACGCAATTGGGAGTCGAACGCATTGCCAAGGCCCGACACCGGCTCGAAGCCCATGAAGAACGCTTGCCGATTCGTTTGGTTTGGATCGCGGCATTGGCGATCGCTCGCTTGTGCGGGGGGGATCTGCTCGGACTATTGCGAACCCGCGATCGCATTTTGAATCGATTGCTGAGCGAAGGTCTGCACGGGGAAAGCAATCTGCCGACCTTCCTGCGCTCGTCGGTGTCTCGCACCGGCGACGGCACCTATCAACGGTTGGACTATCGGCAATTGCGGGACGTGTTGCAGCGGATGGTCGAATGGGCCGGTTCGAGCCAGAATCGGCGTAGTTATGCCCAACTGATCGCGGCCTGGGTGTTGCAGCGGCTAGGCGATCGCGATGCCGCACGACAGATCCTCGCTCAGGTTCCCTTACCACGGCTCGACAGCAACCAATGGAACAAGAGCTGGGCGCGCTTGTTCTACGAGGATAAGCAAGTGTTGGCTTTGTTCGTCTGCGTGGCTCGCGATGCCGATTTCTCGGTCACGGAACGGGGGTATCCGAGACCCTGGGCCGAGTATCACGAGGTCCAGCAGGAAATCGATCGCCTCATGGCGACCTTTGCTCCGACAACACACCCCGACCTGCGTGATCCGTTTAAAGGGATGAGTCCTTTCCGGCGCGATCCGTTGGAAGCGGAGTTGGCCGCGTTACGCGCCTGCGACAGTTGCGATGCCGCCTATGCCGAGCGGGTGATCGACATGTTTCGGCGGTATCCAGCGGTACGGTCGAAACTTCGGGTGCTGTTGATCGCGTTGCCGGCCGCTTTTCGCGGCGGGCCGACCACGGCGAGCCGATTGCTCGAATGGGTGGCCCCGACCATTCGACAATTGCCGAAGTTCGTCGATCTGCCGGATTTGCTCTGCTGGGTCCGCCTGACCGAAGTGGCACTAACGCTCGCGGCCTATCACGATCGCACCGGAATGTTCGGTGAACTGATGCAGGGACTGTTCGACTTACTGGAACCGCTCAGCGGCGAGCGTGCCGCTTGGCTCGTGGGGGCATTGTCGGCCGAAAACTTCCGCTGCCTGCACCGTTTAGGCTTAGAGCAAGAATCGCGGCAATGGATGGGGCGGCTGACCGAACGCATTTGTGCCGACCAGACGCCGGCAGGAGTGATTTACGCTCCGGGGGCCAATCGGCCCGTGCTGCTGCCGGCCTTGGCCCGCTTGGTCGGAGGTTGGCTGTATCTGGGCGAAACCGAGTTGGCCCGTTCCGCCATGCAGGTATTGCGTCAAGAAATTTCCGATAGCTCGATGAGCGAAGACACGCGGACGAAGTTCGCTTGCAATTATGTCGCGGCATTGCGTTATGCCTCTCCCGATTTGGCCGTGTCCGCCCTGCGCGAGTTGTTCGAGCGGCTCTTGAAACTGCCGGTGGATGAGTTTGCTTTCCTCAACACCTTGGCCGGGGCGTTAACGGGAGAGGATTTTCAAGTCGATGAACGGGTGCGTCGCTGGATCGACCTGGAAGAGCACCTCATCCGCAAGCGGATTCACGCCGACGTGCGTGCATGGTTGGCCGAAAAAAATTGACAGACTCCGTGTACCGCAAAGTGTTGGATGCCAGCCTACCCGACGACTGGCGTCGTCGGCTCCTGGATTTTGGAGCCGTAGACGCTAGTCCGCGGGTGTTCGCTACTACCCGACTTCGATCGTTCAGATGCCCCAGGGAGCGAAAGGCGGATTCGGGTCGACCGGCAAGGGTAAAGGCACCGACATACCATCAATGCCGATACGACCATTCACCGGATAGACCATCACATAGACCGTTTGCCCGTCACGCACGTTGATCACGCCCATACGAGCCACATGCACATTCATCAAGCTGTTGCGTAGATCCATTCCACTTTGCACACGGACTCCGTTGACCGAGGTGATGATGTCGCCCGGTTCCAAGCCGGCTCGCATCGCGGGGCTGTTGTACACCACATAGGTCACTTGGAAGCCTCGCAGTTGCATGTAGGGCAGTCGCGGTGGATCAGCACTCGCGACGCTACAGAAGCCTAGTACGCCTGCCAGAGTCAGGGCCGCCAGGGTCAGGATAGGGATGCGACGTGTCATGGCAGTTTCTCCTTGCACCGATTCGGGGAGCCTTGGGAAGGGAGACGGTTCGTTCGCGAAAAGGGGACAACTCAGGTCGCGGACGAAAGGCTCGAACGGCTCCGAGAAGGGGATGCGGTGTTGTTCACCCCAATCTGTTATAGGAAACGCAGCCCATCGTGGTCAGGGGCCAAATTTTTTTTTCAGGATTGCCTGTGTAACACCGCATCACAACACTGCATTGTGGGACGCGACCGGGCCATAATCCAAGGCAACACCGGCCGACCTCGCTTCGCCGTCGAAAATGGCGCACCGATCCACGAACTGTTCGGCTGAGCCGGAACAGGATGCCCCGCATAGCGTGCCGTGCCGACCAGCCCCGACCATCCGTCGCGTCAGGGCGTCGAGGGCGTCGCGCCGATGCCCAGAGCAGCGCGATAGTCGGCCAAAGCACGGAAGTAGTCGGCCTTGGCGTTGATCTCGATGTTGCGTGCCTCGAAAGCGGCCAATTCCCGCAGAGTGACCGTCAGAACGTTGCTTTGGCCCAATAGGAAGCGCTGCCGTTCGAGGACGGCCACCCGCTCGGCTAACTCGGTGCGGATGCTGGCTTGCTTCCAGAATTCGTAGGCACGTTCCAGGGCCGAGAAGGTGTCTTGCACCTCGGCACGGATGACATCTTCTTGAAAGCGTTCCAGATGGTTGATCTGAGCGATCCGAGCCCGGGCCTGCAGTATGCGCCCTTCGGCATCGCGTCGCTGCACCGGGACTTCAAAGACCAAGCCAGCGTCGATGTTCTGGCGATCCAACCGACTCGGCCCGCTACTGGGTTTGCCCAAGCCGACATCCTGCGAGGCCGACAGGACGAAATTCAACGCAGGCAGCAACAGGTTTTCGGCCTGCCGCAGTTCGACTTGTTGAAATTCCCGTTGCAGCCTTAAGCGACGCAGTTCGGGGCGTTGCTCGAAGGCCATCTTCAACGCTTCCCCGAACTGATCAGGGTTGGGCGGCAGAGGATCGACCAGCACGCGTGAGCGTTTGGGGCCTTTGCCGAAGTCTTTGTCATCGGGCAATTTCGCGGGGGGGCGATCGGGGACACGTTCCAGACCGGCCAAGATCGGCTCGCCGTTGGCATCGCGCAAGAACAGCGACAAATCGATCGTGGCTCGTTGGAACGCCCGCTCGGCTTCGACGAGCAAATTCCCCCGCAGTGTCAGATTCTGCAAATTGTCAATGCGTTCAAATTCGACCCCAGGTCCGGCCTTCACGCGCTCTTCCAACTGCCGATCGCGCTCGGCGGCCAGTTGGTACAGTTGTTTGGCCACTTCGAGGCGTTGTCCGGCGGCCACCCAGACCCAATAGACCCGAGCGGCGGCCCGCAGGAAATCGATGCGTTGTTGTTCAATGGTCGGTTCGGCCAAAGCCCGATTGATCTCGGCTTGTTGCAAATTAGCCCGCCGACGATCGATCCGCCGATCACGCAGCAACGGTTGCGTCAGGCCGACGCGAAATTCCCCACCGTCCGCGGTTTTTGCTGCTCCGCCATAACTCGGAAACTCGCCAAATCCCGTGCGGTAGCCGGCAAAGGTGGTCACACCGCTGTTCATGTATGCCTGACTGGCCAGGAAGTCGGTGCGGTAGCTCTCGTAGGTGCCTAGAGGAATGTTGCGGGTGAACGCATTGATGTTGAGGTCGAATTGCCCCATGGTGGAGAGCAATTGCCCGTTGGCAATGGCACGCTCCTGCTCGATAGCACGCAGTCGGGGGAAAGATGCTTCCACCGATTGCAACACCTCGTCGAGGAACAACGGGGTGTTCGGCCCGGGTTGAGCGGTGCTCCCCTGGATCGGCGGGGGATCGGCAGGCAAGGGGGGCACCTCGATGCTCATTTTCGGTGCCGGAGCTGGGACCGGCGGATTCAGCGGATTGACCGGTGGCTGCGGCTTGGGCAATTCCTGAGCCCAAGTCGCAGTATGCAACTGAACGGCCAAGCCGAGGATCGCTCCCATCCGTGCGAGCGTGTTCATGGCATCACTTCTTTCCAGGCGACTTCACCACTTTGTCGTCCTTGCCCGAAGTCTTCGGCTCACTGGGCGCGACCACCGGCGGGAAGCCATTCAACCGACGCCACAGTTCATACCCCAGCGACACTTGCCGTAACATCACCCAACCGATGGCTTGGTTGCCCTGACGCAGGAATTCTTTGTCGGGCCAATCGTCGTCGATGAAGTATTTCTCGGGAGCGACCAACACCCGGAATTGGCCTTGGCCGTTGTCCGTGGGGTCGATCCGCATAATTCGTCCGCCGAATGTCCCAATCGACACCGAAGGCCAACCCGCGAACTGCAACGCGGGCCAACCTTCAAATTGCAGCCGCACCATCGGGTATTCACCCGTTTCGGGGTCGCGAATAATCAGGGGAGCATCCACGCCGTCAATCAGCAGTTCGACGTAAGGATCAGTAGCATCCGGCACGATCACGGCCAATTGCTGCGACTCTTTAACGTACTGCCCTTCTTGGCTGGCCGAGGGGTCGATACGTTGAATCGTGCCATCGGTCGGAGCGATCACGCGTTGCGCCTTTTGTTTTTCGATGCGGATGGTGATTTCGTGCAAGTCGCGATCGGTATTGGCGATGCTTTCCAAAATCGATTGCAGCGTATCTTGCGATGCCTCGACTTGTGCTTGACCATCGGCATCGACCCGAGCCACCAGGCTTTTGGCATTGAGGACCATTTCTTTGGCACGCTCGATCTCGTAGCGGATGTTTTCGATGTTGGCATCGGAACGAAGCATTTGCATCCGAGCATCGGCTTCGTTCAATTCCGACTCTAGCCCTCCTAACGGGTTCATCCGAAGTTTGGCGAACATTTCGTAACGCAGTTTGGCCAGATCGTAGACTGCCTTTTCCGCTTTGAGCCGTGCGTCGAGGACTTTGAGTTGCTTTTCCGCGGCTTCTGCTGAGGCACGCTGGGCTTCCACGGCCGTTTCTCGCGCTTTCTCTTGGGCTTGGATCACGCGGTTACGGGCCAAAGCACGCCGTTCCAGGGCAGCACGCCGACGTTCGATTTCGTGCCGTTGTTGTTCCAGACGGGCCAGCAACAACGGGTCGTTATCTACCATATCGACCAGAATTTGCCCTTTCTTGACTCGATCGGTTTCTTTAACGTACCACTTGCCGATCTGGCCGGAAACCCGGGCGGTGACAAACTGGGCACGCTGTGCCGGGTCGTAAGCAATCACTCGACCGCGGCCTTGGACGGTTTGTTGCCACGGCAAGAACAGCAAAGCAAACGGTGTGACAATGAACACCAGCACCAAGAACTTGGCGAATGCCCGTGCTTTGCGAGGAGTGCCCACGCGATGCAAGGCAGGGAGGGTGGCCTCGATCGGCTTCACGGGATGAAAATGTTCACGTGCGGCAATCATGGTTTCATTTCCCTTGAAGGATCGAATTAATGTTTGTGCCCCGAGCCAGGACCGGAACTAGGTCCCGGATCCGGACCATGACTCGGACCATGTCCATGTCCATGCCCATGACTCGGGCCATGTCCATGCCCATTGCTGTGGTGATGATGGGGGGAGTGGCTCGTAGGGGTATCCATTTGAATGCTGCGTTCGCACCAATGGGCGATGATCGGGTCGTGGGTGGTCACAATCAACGTCCAGGGGGCGTCGGCGGCGAATAGCGTCGGCAACAGCTCGGGACATTGACGCAGGTCGAGCCGATCGAGGACCCCATCGAGGATTAGCAAGCGGGGCTTGGCCAGAATCGCTCGAGCGATCGCCAGGCGGATCGCTTGGCCGTTGGACAGCGGCCGACCCATCGGTGTCAGCGGCGTGGCCATGCCCAAGGGGAGCGAGTGGATTTTCTCTTGCAAGCCGGTCACTCGCAGGGCTTCGCGGATGTCGATGGCTGATATGCCGGTGCGTCCCATCCGCAGGTTGTCGAAGATGGTGCCCGAGACGATTTCTCGGCCATGCACCATTGAGATTTGCTCGCGCACCGCATCGAGACGCAGATCGCGTAGATCGATGCCGTCGAGGAAGATAGTCCCTCGCCGTGGATCGCGGAGTCCACCTAGTTGATCGAGCAAGCGAGTCTTTCCGACCCCGGCAGGACCGATCAGGGCCACTTTCTCATGCGGCTGGATCTCGAAATCGCCCATTTCCGAGCCGACCACGTGGATGCTCATGCCCCCCTGACGCATGGGGAGCAATTCGCCATCGGTGCGTTCCAACGGCGTATCGGTGACGTGGCCTAGTTTCTCGACAGCCGTTGCCAAGTCGTAGAAACTTTCGTAATACTTGCCCAGTTTCGCGACTTGGCTGACGACCAAAGCCACGATCAACTCAGCAGCAACTAATTGGCCAATGTTCAAGCCGCGATTGAGAACCAACCACCCCCCCATCGCGAGCAGCAAGGTGCTGGCCATCACCTGCACGAAGTACAGGAAGATGATCTGGCGAAACAGGATGCGGAAGTGGGCTTGCCGGGCATCGACGTATTCGCGGGCCAAATCGTCGGCACGATTCAGGGCCAAGCGGGTTGCCCCAGAACACTTGAAAACCCGCGGATCGCGGGCCATCTCTTCCATCCACGCGCCGATCTGGTATTTGAGGTTCGACTCGGCTAGTTTGGTGCGTATTCCCCCCCGCCCCAAGAGAACCACGGAGGCGACCAAACACACGATCAGCAGTGCATCGAAGGCCAGCAACAGTGGGTGATAAAACGCCAGCACCACTAAGCCGACCAACGTGGTCATGAAGATGGCCACACCGTCAAACAGCAACGCGGCCACCTGCTTTTGCAGGCTCGACACTTCAAACCAGCGGTTGACCAGTTCGGGGCCGTACACCTGTTCCAACGCATCGAGACGGAATCGCGGCAAACGATGAGCAAAGTCGGAGGCAACCCGCACAAACAGGCGTTGTTGCATGAATTCGATCACGTATTCTTGCATCGCTCGGATGATGGCCGCCAAGCCTAGGCAGAACATCAAAGCGGCGGCAAGAATAATCACCGGTTGTATTACCACGCCGAACGCGACGGTGTTGACCAGCGCTTCAATAGCAATTGGCGTGGCCAGCGACAGAATGCCGACCGCGGCAGCAAAGACGACCACCCATAGAATGTCGCCTCGTTCGGGCTTGAGAATCTGGATGATCCGCGAAATTGGCCTGGGCGGCCCATGATGCTGGGCGTGGTCCGCGTCATGGGCATCGTGTTCCTCCGCAGCCCCCGCAGCAGCCGACGTATATTCCGCATGCGGAGACTCCATTTCGATTTGTGCTGCGCGATAGGTGATCAGCCAATCTAACGGTTCGAGCAGATCGGTGGCACCGATCATCGCCCAAAGTTCCGACAACGTCAGCCACTGATGCGGTTCCCCCGGTTGCAGCCCCGCGATGCGAACCGAACGACCGCGTGTTTCAATCAACACCAGCCAGCGTTGTTGCATCGTCGAATAAATCACCAACGGAATGTCCGGCCGAACTTGCCGGACCGCTTCGCGCAACGGCAGAGTGATGCGGTAGATCCGCAGTCCGAGTTCGGATGCGGCCAATTCCAACCGATCGACCCAAGTATCGCGCCAGTCTCCAGGAACGCGAATGTTCACGCGTTCCAGCACCGACAAAGCATGCGAGGGTTGAAATGGCACCCCCACTGTAGATGCCAGATATTCGAGCATCCGAACGGTAGGGTCGGCACTGGTGAACAGTTCAGGATCGTTCAACTGAGGTTGCCGGCTACTTTCCGGGCGCGAGTCCATGAACGCTCCTCTTGGTATACCAGGCGACGGAAAAATTCGCTAAATAGCACTACGAGAATGCGAATTCTTAGTTATTCGTAGTCGCTGCCTAGCGGTTATACAATAGCAGATCGTCCAAATCGGCCATTAATTTTATCACGATTGGCTCTTGAGAAAAAATCGCTTCCCCGTTAAAGCCGGCGCTACGAATGGAGTCCCTTCCCCTCGTGCAGGAAGCACGTTATGCACAAACCGACAATGGTACGGTTCGCGGTGCTGGGGTTGCTGGTCGGCAGCGGTGGTTGTCTGGAGCCGGCTTCGGTGTCGCAACCGATGGCTGCTCAAATACCTGCGGCCAAGACGATGCTCTCCGAATTGGCCAAGCCGGCACCGATTTTGCTCAATGCGGATACTTTGGCACTCAATGACGCCTTGCTCCCTACGACGCCGCCCCCCCGAGAAGCCAATCCCTTCCTGTCTCCCGAACTTGCTCGCGGGAATTTGCGAAATCCAGTCGTTCGTGCCGCCGCTCCCAGCGACGAGGAGACGAGTTCGCGTCCGCCGTTCCCACGGCGGGGCGCTATGGTCGGGGTCGATCCGACCTTAGCGCGATTGTATCGCCGAGCCAGTGAGCGTTTGCAACAAATCGATTGCCTCGAAACACGAGTGCGTTGGCGGGAATCGACCGAAACTCGTACCGGACCTTGGGAAACGGTGCAGATGCGTTGCCGAACCCACCCCTACAGTGTCCATCTAAAATGGCTCGACGGCGATGCGGCTGGGCGAGAATTGCTCTACGTTCAGGGGGAGTTCGGCGACGATCTGCACATCCTCACTGCCAAAGGCGAACTATTGCCTGGCAGTGCGCCGACGCGGTTGCATCTGTCGCCGGATAGTCCGATGATCCGCTCCCGATGTCGCTATTCCATCCGCGAGGTAGGGCTGTGCCGGATTGTCGATCGTTTGGGCCAAGC
>CALEEC010000062.1 GCA_937949245.1 uncultured Gemmataceae bacterium
AATCACCTACAACGACAAAGGCCAAAAACTTTTGCCCAAGCCATTGACGCAAGATTTCGAGAAAGAAGCCGGTGAAACCGACTTTGTTTTCCCGCTGCGTTTCGCCATGCCGTTCAACACGCCGGGCAAATATGTGGTTGAAGTGAAAGCCACCGATAAGATCGCGGGGAAGACCGCCAAAATCGCGGTTCCCGTAACTGTTCTGCCGCAGGCCGACTAGTTGCCGATGCCTGCTAGAATAAAATTGGGACCAGCTTTCTTCGGCTCGCCGGGACTTCCCAGCGGGCTGACTTTGCATTCTAGCAGCGAAACGAGCGATTCATGAACACACTCCAAGAACGAATTCAGCAATTTCGCAAGATGGCGAATGATGACCCCGACAACGAATTGGGACACTTCCGATTGGGGCAACTCTACATGGAAGCCGGCGACTTTGCCGAAGCGGTCAAGTCGTTCGAGCGAACGCTGGAACTCAGCCCCACCTTCTCGAAAGTGTTTCAACTGCTGGGCAGTTGTTTGATCCAACTCGATCGCAAAGCGGAAGCGATTGAGACGTTGAAAAAGGGCTTCACCGTTGCGGAAGAACGTGGCGATAAAATGCCCCGTGACGAAATGGCTCGGATGTTGCGGGAACTGGGCGAGCAACCGCCCCAGGTGGCTTCCCCTCAGCCCGAAAACGATGGACCTGCCACGGGGTTCCGTTGTAAGCGGCCGACTTGTGTGGCCGGCAAACGGGCGCGCCAACTGGACAAACCGCCTCTCCCGGATACGATCGGCGAACGCATCTACCGCGAAATCTGTGCCGATTGTTGGAACGATTGGTACAAGAATTTCAGCATCAAGGTCATCAATGAGTTGCGTTTGGACCTCAGCACGGACTTCGGTCAGAAGGAATACGATAAGTACATGTATGGTTTCTTCGGTTTCGAGGACGAATTAGCTTCCACGACGGCGTAATCGCATCTCCGGGGCAGTTTCGTCGTCCATTTCGACCATCAATGTCGCTGTGGTTTCTCGCTGTCGTTACTGACGCGGCAGCGACATCAGCATCAGGATCAATGTGAACAGCGGCATCGGCATGGCATCCCGATGCCGCGCGGGCCAAAGTTGCATCATCCAAGATCGCGTTGTCGCGGTGAATTCACTATCATTTCGTGTAGGGGAGCGATAGACTACAGGGCGCTCTGCAAGTTCGCCCGATGGGATCGGTGGTGTGCCGAACGCAGCGAAATTCCGCAGGAGTCGATCTGCACCTGAGGATGCAAGAACGTCCCATGTCTGGCAAAGTGGTCGGTATCGATTTGGGGACTACCTATAGCGCGATTGCCACTCTGGACGATCGCGGTCAGCCGGTGACGTTGCCCAATCGCGACGGAGAGATGCTCACGCCCTCGGCGGTGTTGCTTTTGGAAGGCCAAGCGGTCGTGGGGCAAGCGGCCTTAGACGTGGCCCAAGAACAGCCGGAAAACGTCGCCACGCTAATCAAGCGACGCATGGGGCACGACTCGTATGGCCGAACCGTCGCGGGGAAACAGCTGCGCCCCGAAACCTTGTCGGCCATCATCCTTCGCAAATTGGTCCAAGATGTCGAACCACGCATTGGGCCAGTGCGAAAGGCGGTCATCACCGTACCGGCTTACTTCGATGATACGCGGCGCAAAGCGACCAAAGATGCCGGGCGAATCGCGGGGCTGGAAGTGCTCGACATCCTCGACGAACCTTCGGCCGCCGCGTTGGCGTATTCGTTCCAAACTTCCCACGGCATGGGGCCAGAGCCGGCCCAGAATGTCTTGGTGTACGATCTGGGAGGCGGTACTTTCGACGTGACTTTAGTTCGGCTGTCACGCAAACGTTTCCAAACTTTGGCCATCGAAGGCGATGTCCGCCTTGGGGGGAAAGATTGGGACGATCGCATTGTCCACCATGTGGCGAACAAATTTGTGGAGAAATACGGTGACGACCCCCGCGATGATCAACAGTCGCTCAGCATGCTTCAAGCTGCTGCCGAGCGAGCGAAACGCACGCTGAGCAAGGTGGAATCGGCATCGGTGACCGTCAATCATGCCGGCAAAAAATTGGTGGTTCCCATTACCCGAGCGGAATTCGAGCAATTGACCGCGGATCTGTTGATTCGCACGCGGCTGACGACGCTGCAACTGTTGAAGCAGGCCAAACTCTCTTGGAACCAGATTCATCGCATTTTGTTGGTCGGTGGTTCGACCCATATGCCGATGACGGGACGGATGCTCCGCGAATTGAGCGGACAGACGCCGGACAATTCCTTGGCCGTCAGCGAGGTCGTGGCGCGCGGAGCGGCTATTCACGCGGGAATCGTCGCTACTCGCAGTGGCGAGGCGGGGTCGTTAGCAGCATCGGCCCAAGAATTGCTCGCCGATGTCGTCGAGATCAACGTCAACTCGCACAGCTTGGGCATCGAGGTCCGCGATAACGACGAAAGAATCAACGATATTCTGATTCCCAAGAACACCCAGATTCCTGCGGCAGCCAGTCGGGTGTATCGCACGGTCAAAGAAAATCAACAACGCGTGCGGGTGCGTGTCCTGCAAGGGGAGGCTCATCAGGCCGATGCGTGCATCAGCATCGGCGAATGTTGGATTGAAGAGTTGCCCCCCAATTTGCCCAAGGGATCACCGATTCAGGTGCGTTGTGGCGTGTTGAGCAACGGTTTGGTCGATGTGATGGCGTTGGACATGACCAGTGGCCGAATGGCACGCACGGAGATTCATCGTTCCAGCGGCTTGAGCGAGGAAGAAATCGCCCGTGAGGCGGCCTGGGTGCGGGAGTTGACCATCCAATGAGCAGCGATGCGGAGAAACTCGAGGTTTTTGCGGTCCAGTGCCCCAATCCGACCTGCCGGAAGTTCATGTTGGTCGAGGCACGCGATCGCGGCAATGTCGTGCCCTGTCTGATCTGCAAAACTCCTATTCGTGTCGGTGCAGCTCCGTTGAAGGTCGGCAAAACGGACTCGCCTTCTCGGTGACGTCTTCCTTTCGGCAGTCCGGCGGCACGTTCTCGGCAAGAGCGAGGTCAAAGCGTCTGAAAGCTCAGCCGACGTCCCGAGGTTGCCTGCGGCAGTCCAGCATTTCATTTCCGGCAGGGGCGAGGGCAGGGGCAGCAGCTAGGGCGAACCAGAAAAATCGAACGCAGATGCTCGCTAAGCGTGAAGTTCTCAGCTAAACTACGACGATCCTTGCAATCAATCCAACAGGTCGACTCGTGTCGGAGTGCCGAACATGCGTTGGCGTGCTCGATGGGGCGGGCTGATATGCCTGATGCTGTTAGCGGGGGCCGCGTGGATCGGCTCGGCTTCCAGTGAACAGGCCAAGTCGGGCAATGGTTGGACCGAGGTGTTGCCGCAGATCTGGCGAACCGACACCCCCCCTTACGGCTATGCCGTGGTCGTCGATCGGCATGCGTTTCTCATCGACGCGCCGGATGCCGCCGAGGGATTGCGACAAGCCGCTCGGCTCCAGGCCATCGAGTCGGTTTGGCTAACGCATCATCATCACGATACTTGCCGAGCCGTGGGGGCGTTGCTACAAGCCAAGGTGCCGGTGCGTGCGGCCCCAGCAGCGCTCGAATGGCTCAGAACGGCCGATGTCTGCAAATTTTGGGCCGAGGCCATCCCTTTACGCTCCTCACGGACGGCCTATTTCGTGCTTCCCGAAGGCGTCGAGGGGATTGATGGCTCGCTGGTCGAGGGGACTTCGTTCGATTGGCGGGGGTGGAACTTTCGCGTCGTCGCTACCCCCGGCCACTCCCGCGATCATCTCGCTTTCGCGGTCACGCCGCCGCAGTCCGAAGCGAAAGGACCGATCGTCTTCACCGGCGATGCTTTCACGGCTCCCGGCCAACTGTGGACGCCGTTCAGCACCGATTGGGATCACTGGACCGATATGGGGTTGAAACCTGCGGCAGAGTCGTTGCGAAAACTCGCTCAACTTCGGCCCGTGGCCTTACTCCCGGCTCATGGACCGATCGTCACGAACGATCCGGTGGCAGCGTTGGAGTGGACTGCAAAACGTGTCGAGGAGGTCGGCTTCCTCAAAAGTTTCGAGCGCTTCTCGCGGCGACGGGGCCAGGTGCCGCAGTATGCGTTCTTGGCCAAAGATCAAGTCGGTAGTGCCGGGGAAAAGCCTTGGACGCAGGTCAGCGAACACCTCTTCCTGACCGGCAACACCTACGTTCTGGTCAGCGAACACGAAAAGGCATTTTTGGTCTTCGATCCTTGGGGCGAGCGGTCGGCACAGCAGATTGCCAAGTTGAAAAAGGAACGCCAACTGGGCAAACTCGAAGTGGTGATGTTCAGTCACGCCCACTATGATCATTTCGACGGCATCTATCACCTGCCGCAACGCGAGACGTTTCAGGTGTGGGCGACCGATGTCGTGGCCCAGCCGATTGCTGAGCCGTACTTGTTTCGCGCGCCGTTCCTCGATGCTCGCCCTGTGCGGTTCGATCGCTTGTTCCGCGAAGGCGATACGACGACTTGGCGGGAGTATCGTTTCCGCTTCCATCATCTGCCGGGGCAGTCGTACTTCACCATGGGAGTAGAAACCGAGATCGACGGTAAACGCTGTATGTTCACCGGCGACAATTGGTTTCACATGGAACAATACAGCGGCAGTGGCGGATGGATGGGGTTGAACCGTTCTTCGCCTCGCTTTTACAGCGA
>CALEEC010000063.1 GCA_937949245.1 uncultured Gemmataceae bacterium
TGAGTGTCGATGTGATCTGCCTCCATCTTCGCCTTGTCCGGCTCAACGATCTCGACATCACCGACCATCAGGAATCCGGTCGCGGTGATGTTTTCAGCTCGTTCCGGGATGGTGTCGGCCTTCATCAGATCGCCAGCAATCTGCTCCCGGATGAAGCGGTCGAACGGTTTGTCCTTGTGGAACGCCTCTATCACATAGTCGCGGTAACGCCAGGCGAACTCAGCGAAAACGGCGTTCGAGGTGCCCATCATGTCGGCATACCCCGTGAGGTCGAGCCAGTGCCGAGCCCACCGCTCGCCATAGGCACGAGATGCCAGCAACCGATCGACGACCTTCTCGCGTGCCTGCGGGGACTGGTCCCGAATGAAGTCGTCGATCTCATGTATGCTGGGCGGCAAGCCGGTGAGGTCCAACGTAACGCGGCGTAGCCAGGTATAACGATCTGCATCTGCAACCGGCTTTAGTCCTTTTTCTTCCAGTTTCGCCAGCACAAAGTAATCAATCGAATCACGCGGCCACTCAGCAGACTTGACCTTCGGGAGTGGTGGATCGGTGACGGGTTGAAAAGCCCAAAACTTTCGCCCTGCTTCAATGTCGATGGACTTCGGTTTGCGGTTTACTACATCGGGAGTCCGGGGATCGGGCGCGCCCATTGCCACCCACTTTTCAAAATCCTGGATAACCGAGTCGGGTAGCTTCCCCTTGGGAGGCATCTTCAGATCTTCGTGCTTGAGCGACTGAATTAAGATACTTTCTTTCGGCTTACCGGGGATCACCGATGGACCACTATCGCCGCCTTCCAGCAGACCGTTACGATGATCCAGACGCAAACCGCCCTTAAGAATCTTCGCTTCGGACGAGTGGCACCGATAGCAATGTTCTACCAGAACGGGTCGAATCTTCGTTTCAAAGAAATCGAGTTGTTCCTGATGGAAGTTCGGCGGTTCTTCGGCCGAGGATGCCCCGAGCAACACGAAAAGCACCAGAAATAGGCTTGCTGATAGTCGGGTCACGATGACGTCCTCATATGTAACCTTTTCAGGACAATTTCCATGTGTTGCCGCATCGCACGTTCTGCGGCATCGGGGTCATGATCGCGAACGGCCGACAGAATCGCTTTGTGCAATCGACGCCCCAGGTGATTCTTAGGTTGCGGCGGTGTTGTTCGAGCCATCTGCGTTAATACAAATTCGTAGATAACTTCCAACAGGTTTTGCATCAGTGGATTCCCAGCAGTCTTGAGCAATTTTCGATGGAAGCGGAAGTCGATTTCGAGAGCTTCTGCATACGGCAGTTCATCGTCGTCAAGCTGTTCCAACAAAGCTGCTAATTCTGCGATATCACTCTCGCTCGCCCGTTCCGCAGCTTGTCTGGCCGCTTGTACTTCGATGGCCGATCGCAGTTCGGTATAAATACGCAATTCCTGGGGAGAAATCGTAACGGCGGATCGGATCAATCGCACACAGTTTGCTAGGCTGGTCGCACTGCCGACGAAAGTGCCACGGCCGCGCTGAATGTCGACCAGTCCGATACTTTGAAGCCGAGCCAGCGCCTCCCGTAGCACAGGCCGGCTCACGTTGAGACACTTCTTAAGTTCGTACTCGCTGGGCAACCGATCCCCCGGTGCGAGATTGTTATTGCGAATCATCTGAGTGATTCGCTCGACCACGAGGTCTGTCGTGGTTTGTTGAACAATCGCGTCGATCTGCATGGAGCAGCCCCAGCAAAGAACCTATGTTGTCAACATGTCAGACATCATAGCATGCCTAAAAGTCCTCGTCAACACAAAATTCGGGGAGTTGAGCATCCTGGCATCTGAAAGATCGATTCCGAGAGCAAAACAGACAGCCATCGCATTCGAGCGGATTCCCGTCGCGGGTCTCCGTGAAGCCCACGATGGAGAAATAGGAGAGGAATTCAAACGATTTGCTTGATAATCCCGTCTGCCTCCCCGCCTTAGGAAATTATTGGGGAACGGCACGCCAAGCAAAACGAACATAGTTTGCCAGAGGTTTCCGAGTCGGACATCCTTCTGCGGTGCGCGATTGGTTTCAGGATCGGGGTTATGGTGTAACCCTTACCATGATCCGGGGAGATGAAATCGCAGCCGTTGATTCCCAGCCCCCACATGTCAAAGACAACACAAGTTACTGACCGGACGGTTTTATTACTGCTCCGCCACATTCGACTTGATCAGGTCGCCGGAGTGGGGCTACCAGAGTTCTCTGGGAGGAACCTCCAATGAAAAATACCTTGTAATGCTGACCGCCGAGCAGCAACGTTTGCTGCTGGAGATGAACACCGTCGACAAGGCATCGGCGCAGAAACTAGCCCACGCCTGCACTCTGCTCAAGGCCGACTAGGCCGAGGAAAGGCCCGATTGAACCGACGAGTAGATCGCCGAGGTCCTCGACGTTGGCCTGTCCACCGTCGCCCGGGAGTGGCAGCGGTTCCGTTAAGCAGGAGCTGGAGATGGCACTCCCCTCCTAAGCACGGCAGCTAGGCACAACGTGGCCGAGATCGAACTGAGCGTGCTGCAGCGTTGGGTCCTGGGCAATCGCACAGAGAGCCGGGAGGAGATGGCCCGGTTGAAGGCCGCCTGGGAGAAGGCCGCGACGAGCGTGGTGTCGAGGTGAAGTGACGCTACACCACCGCCGATGCACGGATCAAGCGTCACAGACTTTCTCCGTCACTTCTGTAGTGGGCGGACCACTAGTCACCAACGAGTCAGGAAGCAATTGAATTTCAAATAAAATGAGATAGAACAAATTCCGCTCAACTGATGAGTGTCTTTACGGCATTAAAGCCATTTTGATGAAGTTGACCAGCAGTCCCAATCTTCGATGATGCTGCTTTCCGCCGACAATCCTGCATTCATAGTGACACAGCAACCGCGAAATCGCTCTAAAACGATCGGCGGTGTTCTTTAACCAGCAAGGGAACCGCCGATCGTTTTTTCGGAACGAATCTCGGTTAATTGAAGAAGCCGATCCAGAAACTGAAGACGCGGGTGCGATCTTCCGGCCCACGAACGATAGGGAAGCCAAAATCTAGGGCGATCGGCACCGGTCCCATCATCGGCACGACCAAACGCAACCCTAGCCCTGCGGTGACTCGATAATCGGTGATCTTCAAACTGCTTTCTGAAGTTCCCGAGTCACAGAACCCAACGAAATAAACCTGATCGTTGGCGAGAATCGGAATTTGGTACTCTATTGTGTTGAGGAAAGCAAATTCACCACCGACATTAAAACCGTTGACGAAAGGTCCAACCCCGCGGAACTCAAAGCCACGCAGACTGCGAAAGCCACCGGCGTAAAATCGCTCATACACCGGAGCATTCGCACCAGCGATCGACAACTGCGTTCTCGCGGCAAGCACATGTCGGCCGCTCCCGTCGGCTCGCTGATGGATCGTCCAGAATTTGCTCGCTTCTAAAATGGCCAAGGGATAGTCGTAGGTTCCCAACACCTGTTCGTAGCCGATATCGATCAGGCTCCCTTCCGTGGGGCGGAGAAACGAGTCTCGAGTGTCGCGTTGCAATCCGGCGCGTAATCCCACCAAGAAGGTCTGCCCGGCATCCCGAGTAATATCAAACGGCGCACCGAAAGGAATATTGTAGACATCGACTCCTTCCACACGGACACTGGCATTCGCGCTCCAGAATTGATTCAACCGTGTCCCCACCGTCGCCCGACCACCGACGCGGTCTTCATGATATTCAGGAAACGCCCGCTGGAAGTAATAGCCACTGAGAGCTAAGCTAAAAGGCCCATCGAACAGTGCCGGATCACGCCAACTTGCGGTGTAGCGTTGGAAAACCGTCCCAGGCACCGCTTCCAGACGAAACTCTTGGCCCGCCCCTCGAAACGCACGCCCCGCTAGAATATCGTCCAAGCTACGCGGCACTGCAAATAGGTCGAAGTTGCGTTCGTTCAACACGATGCTGCCGGACAACCCGGCATCCGAGTTGACGCCGATGCCCAGCAAAAAACTCCCCGTCGGCTGTTCCTGCACCCGGATGAGGATGTCCTTGAAGGGGCTATCGCTATCGGGATCGAGCACTTCAACCCGCGGTCGAATGTCTTCAGCAGGATCGGTTTTGAAGATTCCTGTGCGTGCGAGGTTCGCCTCCGCTTCTTGAATTGCCGGGTAGGATAAAATCTGACCGGGATAAAGCGGCACATTCCGGCGAATTACCCGATCTTGCGTCACCTCATTGCCGATGATTTTGATCTCTCCAACGCGAGCCGGTTCGCGTTCCATCACCTCATACACCACATTCACCACCCCCGGATCGCCGTCAACTGCGTAGACTTTTTCTTGCACGGCCACATTGCGACCAGTACGACCATAGAAATCTTTGATGCGTGCCAGATCGCCCTGAATCTCGGCACGATTGTAGAAACGATTCGTTTTAGCTTGGGTCATCGAGAGCAATTTTTCCTCACTGAAGACTCGATTCCCCTCAATCTGAATTCGACCAATTTGGTAGCGTGGCCCCTCGTCGATGTGGAAAACGAGCTTCAGAGTCCGCAAATCGGGTGCCCAAACCAACTCCCGCGACACGCGCACACTATGAAAGCCCAGGCTACGGTAATATTCTAACAGTTTACCCATGTCGTGTTCGACCTGGGCGGCATTGTAGATTCCACCGATCCGATTGAACCAAGCTCGTGAACTAGTAATCTGCGTTTTGAGCCGATCGCTACTGATGAAATGATTCCCCACAAAACTAATCGAACTGATTTTGACCTCCGGTCCCTCGGTGATATGGAACACGACGCGAGTGTCGCTCGTTTTGTTCCCCTCCACCAGTTCGACAGTTGCGAACATTCGGCCCATCTCATGATATTTTCGCAAGATGGCCTGTGCCGCATTTTGATTGGCAATCGGACTTAACGGAGTGCCCTTGCGCAATCCTGTCAAGGTATCCAAATCTTCCAAGCTGATATGATACGCGCCACGGTAAACGATCTCTTGGATGGTATTCGGCAATTCATAGACAGTGACTAATACCGCCACTCGCTTGTCGTCGATGGATCGTGTACTAATGTCCACATTCAAAAACCACTTGGTACTCATCAATCGCCGGGCGTCTTCCTGAGCGATGATGTCCGAGTAGGGCTTCCCCACCTTCGTTTGCATCTGGCTGAGGATGCGTTCATTAGAATGGATTCTGTTGTTCTGTGGGACGATCTCGGCCACTATTTTACCGCTAGCCGGTTCGTCGGCGAGGCTCGGTCCTACTGCGAGCCAAGCGAGCCCAAGCACCAGTATCCCACGAACCTTGCTGGAAAACCTTGAATCCATCGATCGTCCCCCTGAACCACGGACAGCCCCCGCTGCCCAGTGGAGTTCCTCTGGACGGGTGTTCGTGAACCAGCATCGAAGTGGATAATCGGAATGGCTAATAGGCAGTACGCTAGGTTCTGTCAAGACGGATCATGCCCGGAGAGAAGGCAGGAGGCAGCCAGATTTATCAGGGATCTTGCGCCCTCGAGTTGGGAAGTGCCGGACGAGCTACCACAGCGCACTTTCGCGGTAGGCTCAACACGGCGCGCTAACGCCCGCCGTTGGGGAAGGACTAAGAGCCTGTCCAAAAAGCAAGATTAACGTGTAAGGCGGCGGACCATCACATGGATCATCGAGACATACACGAAC
>CALEEC010000064.1 GCA_937949245.1 uncultured Gemmataceae bacterium
CCTAAGCAGCTTTTCAAGGTCGTTCTGTTACTCGGCCTGGGCTGCCTGAGCATCGTGTTGGGTTTGTATTTCCAGGGATGGTTTTCTCGTCCGCTAGGCGATGCCGAGACGAAGAAGCATTGGCAACGGCATTATGAAAACGCCTTGCGAGCCTGGCAACAAGGTGCGCTGAGTCTAGCGGATGAAGAATGGACGATGGCACAGCATTGGGCACACCGCTATCCGGGGGGAAGGTGGATCAATGCGCTCGAGACACACCGGATGATGCAGCGGCAACGGCAAGCCCGTCTGCTCAACGATCTCTGCGAAGTTCCTTTGGGAGAATTGCTCTACTCCGCCTTGGGATTGTCCGATGCTGCGTGGCAGGATCGCTTTCGCAAACGATACCAAGGTCGAGCAATCTTGCTGGATACGACCGTTCACAGGTCAGGGCGGGACGGTATCGTGGTCGATCATGTGTGGGATCTGGTGCCTTTGGAGGTGCAGAGAAGAGGGATTGCTCCTGCTATGCCAAGCATCGAGGTGCATTGGCACGAATTACAACTGCTGCAAAAGTTGGCAGACGCTGCCCCTCGGCGGATACTCTTCGGAGCGCGTTTGGCGAGCGCCCAACGGAGTTCGCCTAATCGTTGGGTCGTGCACTGGCAACCGGACAGCGGGGTTCTACTTACCGATCGCGAGGTGCTACCTCTACTTGGTTTGGGAGAAGATCCTGAAACCATCGAGGTACTGCAAAAACAATTTGTGTGGCTGTGCCAGATGGAACCTTGAGCGGAGTGCGATTCCGTCAGGGCAGCCGCAAACCTAGTTGAGTCAATTCGGCCGGTTGTTCCAGAGACTTCACGAACCGGCCGAGAAACCACAGTTTACTTGATGTTGATGTCGAAAGTGTTGGCCCCTGCCTGAATCGTGGTTTTCAACGGTGTTGTGTTGGGATCCCAATACTCTTTCGGCACGCTGACGAACTTCAGATTGACTTTACTTTGTTCCACCTTACCTTGTTCCTTAGCTTCTGGGCCTTTGTAAGCTCCAGCGGCCATGACAGCGCTTTGATAATCGCCACGTGCCAATTCCGTGTTCACGGCAATTTTCACTTCACCCAAAGGGACGTTGACCACGCGATATTTGCCATCTTCCCCCACGCTTCCCGAGGCCGAGGTGGTGTTGGTGACCACGATCACTTGAGCGAAAGACACCGGGTCGCCTTTGTAGCGGATAGTTCCTTCCAAAGTCGCTCCCGTTTCGGAGAGGCGATCTTCTTTCAACCGCGAACATCCCAAGCCAAGGAAAGTAATTCCCAAGCACAGCAGCAACAAGATTCGATCGATTCGCATACGACTAAGCCTTATTTTCAATTTCCTGAAGATGCAGAGAAGTACAAAATGGTGGAGGATGATCCCTCACCTCCTCCACCACGTTGGTTGGAAATTACATGGCTAGGTCTAATCAATCGCAACCGGTTCTCCACCATCGGGAGTGACGGCTGCGCTCCAGGCAGGGATAGAGATGTTCGTGTTAATCATGCGCACCGATCCATCGGCCATGGCTACTTGAACCCCGGAGGCGCTCATCGGGTAGATTACGCGATAATCTTGTTGGTTGGGCACCAACCGACGTCGCGGCGGATGGAAATATTCCGGCTGTCCCGCAGCGAATCGACACGAGTCAAGTTCTTGACCATATTCGTCATCCCAAGTAACGGCTGGATTGTTGCATTGGCAGCCGAAGAAGGGGATACCTGTTTGCGGCGTATCGGTCGTAGCCCACATGTTGATGCCACCAGGGCGAGAACCAGTCGAACCGAGGACTCCCCAGTTTTGGTAGAACATGTTGCCTTGACCGGTGACCATTTGCTTTTCGCATAGTATCATCGTATTTGAGGTACCATCGGTGAAACTAGTCAAGGTCTTCGTACCACCACCGATATTGTGCCATGCTACACGCCAACCAGCGTAACCTTGTTGCGTCGTCCCTAAGGCACGCACGTTCGCAGCATAGCTGATCAAGCCCATCTTGTACACCGCGCCCCCACCGGTGTAAGGCCATGACCAGTTCACTTCCTTGTAAGGGCTAGGATCATACGGCGCGATGTAGACCTTAGGTACGGTCCCTCCTGGAATTTGGGAGGGATCGGAAGGACGTAGCCCCATAATGAAATTGCGATTCCAGGTTGGAGTGTCGCGGTGGAGGTTTTCTTGCTCAATGTAGGGCAGCAGGCACCAGAAAAAGGTGGTCTTGTCTCCACCGGCCGTCGATGCATTGTACGGAAGATATTTTCCCGTGTACTTATGAGAGCCTGGCGCAAAGAAGGTGGCCCATTGATTGATCGGTCCGCCCGGTGGAAGTTCGCCAACGGCATCGTGGGCACTGTGGGTTGCTAATGCCATCTGCTTGAGGTTGTTGCTCGATTGCGACCGAGCAGCCGCTTCGCGGACCTTTTGCACTGCCGGCAGAAGCAGACCAATCAAGATGGCAATGATGGCAATAACGACGAGCAATTCGATGAGTGTGAAAGCCCAACGCTTTCCAGACACTTGCATTCGGGGAGAAGGAAAGAACATGGGTGTCACCTGTGAGTGAAAGTACGAAAACTGATGGAACTCGTGAGATGCTTCTTTAATGAAGAACATCTCATATCATTTTTAGCCAATTCTCATCATTGTGTCAACAGAATAAATTACGCGTTCTTCATCGCGATTTGTTTTTTAGGAATGATTCTCCTAAAAATAATATTATATTACGATCAAACAACTTCGCGACGAATTTGGGAGCCGGCCGAGGTTCGCTCGACGATCAGGCGCTGCTCGAATTCCTCTTTCAGTTCGGGAACATGCGTGATGATCCCGACCATTCGTCCGCCGACCTGTAGTCCGCGGATGGCGTCGGACACTGTGCGTAGCGTTTCGGGATCCAGGGTGCCGAAACCTTCGTCGATGAACAGACAATCCAAACGCACTGCTCCAGCGGTTGCCTGCACCTGATTGCTTAGGGCCAAAGCCAAGCTCAGCGATGCTAGGAACGTTTCACCGCCGCTGAGGGTTTCGACACCGCGGCATTCGCTGGCGTTGTCGTGGTCGATCACCTGAATTTGATCGTTGGCGAACATCAAGCCGTAGCGTTCGGATGTCAGACGCCCCAATTGGATCGAGGCATCCTGGATTAGTCCGGTCAAGGTTTCTTCGAGCAAGTAGGCCTGAAAGTGATCGGTGCGTAGATCTCGCGCTAATTTCTCGTAGATCTGGTACTGCCGGCGTACTTGCTCCAACTCGGTTTGAAGCTGCCCGATACGTTCGAGTCTTTCGCGCAGATCGCTGATCTGGCGTGACAACAATGCCTGTTCTTTCTCGGCTTGGTTGCGCCGTTGCAGGCATTGTTCGTAAGCCAGTTCCGCCGACTTGCATTGCTCCGCAGTGATGCGTTGTCCTTGAAGCAAGCTGTCCAACTCCTCAAGGCGTCGCGTCAGGGCGGCGATGGTGGTGTCGTAATTGGCAATCCGCGACCGCAGTGCCTGGATTTGTTCGGTCTGCCGATACGCCATTTCGGCTTGCTCGGCATCGGCAAAACCGGCTTCCTGCAAACTGCGGTTGGCTGTCTGTTGGGCCGTCTCGGCTTGGCTTTGTGCTGTGGTGAGTTCCCGTTGACAAAAATCCAGCGTCTGTTGGGTTTGGCGATACTCTTGAGCGGCCCGCTGTTCGGCTTGCTGAGCCGCGGTGCGTTCGCTTTCCAGCCGATCGATGTCGCGTTCGACCCGCTTGGCTTCGCTCTGCGGATCGGTCGAACCGGCCGTTTCGATGATTTCGCGGTGGACTTCCTCCAATGCTCGGGTGTCGCGGGAGAGGGTTTCCTGCGTTTGCGTTTCTTCCGTCTGTAGGCGTTGCAAGGTGCTGGTGCAGCGTTCGTGGTCCCGTTGCAGAAGTTCGCTGTCGCGGCGGAGTTTTTCGACTTTCTTGTTGGCTTGCTCGTGTTGCGTTTGCAAGGTCTTGGCCGTCGCATAGGCCGACAGGATGCGTTCCTCGATGCCATCGACGGACGGTACTGCTGTCAGCAAGTCGGCCACGGCAAGGGCCAATTCCTGTTCGCGTCGGCCCAATTGTTGCAGAATCGACTCGTAGTCGGCCCGGCTGGTTTGGGCACGCTCTTGTGCTGCTTTGGCCAGGGCTTGCTTCTCCGCGCATTGCTGCTGTGCTTGCAAGGCGGTTTGCTCGGCCTTACTGCTGCGGGCTTGGAGCGTTTTTACATCGCGTTCGAGTTGCGAAAGTTCCGGCACCGACGCTTTGGGGGGCAATTCTCCCACTTTTTGCCGACAAACCGGGCAAGGTTGGCCGATTTGCAACTTGCTCTGCAGATGGGCTGCGGCGTGCGTGTCTTGGGCGGTGCGTAATGCCAACTCTGTTTCGCTCAACTGTTTACGAAGTGTGTCCAACGCACTCCAGGCTTTCTGGGTCGATTGCTCCGTTTGCTGGGCGAGTTGCCAGGCTTCTTGCGCGGCTCGTTCGTCGGCTTGCATCCTCTGCCGCAGCGGTCCCAAGCGGCCCCGTTCGATGCGTAGGCTGATCGCTTCGGCGTAGACGCTCTGCAATCGCTCGAAGTGATCCGGTTGAAAGCCGATTTGACTCACGGCCGCTTCTGCATGCCTCCGTTCCTGATGCAATCGAGCGATTCGGTGGTCGAGTTTCTGCAATTCCAGCTTGGTCGCCTGGCGTTGTTCCGCGAGAGTCGTTAGCCGCCTTTGCAGTTCGCGGACCTGACGCGTCAACTGCTCGCGCAGGCTCACTTTGCCTAAGGCTTGGTGGAGTACCGCCAGCCGGGCACGAAGGCCGGGGATCGATTCTGCTGCCTGCTGGGTGCGTTGCAGTGCCTCGCGGGTCGCTTCATGGGCGAGCCGCATCTTATCCCGCTGCTGCAATGCTTGACGATATTCCTGCTGCCGACGTGCGTAAGCTGCTAGGGCTTGCTCGGCTTGACGCAACAGCGGCACCACCCCGGCAGCGCGTTGGGCACGTTCGAGTTCCTGACGAGCCTGATCGATCTGGGGGCGCTGAATCTCATACTGGTGACGTTCGGCCGACTTCGCTTCCCATTCGGCCGTCCATAACCGGGCTTGCTTGAGTCGTTCCCATTCTTCGCGCAGAGTCGGCAAAAGACGGTCAGCCTCGGCTTGGATGCGTAGTTGTTCCTCGCAGCGGCGTTCTAATTCCGCCAGTGTTTCAGGACTGACTCCGCGGAAATCTTCTGTCAGTCGGCGTTCGATGTTCTCCAATTGGTTCCGCTGGTTTTCTTTGACGATGCGGGCCTGCTCGCACATGCGTTGATAAATGAGCATTCGCAGTAGTTCATTCAACAATTGACGACGATCCGCAGGTTTCGCTTTGAGGAACTCCGCAAACTTCCCCTGCGGGAGGAAGACCGCTTGCGTGAAATGATCGTATTTCAGCCCTAACAGGTTCTCGATCGTTTCGGTGACCGCACTATCGCCTGAAACGATCGGCTCGGGCTGTTGCTCGCTGAGTCGTTCGAGTTGGTCGTCCCCGGCCCCTTTGCGCCGACGCACCCGCGTCACCCGATAGATTTGCTCACCAATCGCAAAATCGAAGACGATCGAAAAACTCTTTCGGCCGAGGGAAATGAGGTCGCCGATCTTCCCTTTGCCTCGCCGGGGGGCGTCGGCAAATAAGCCGAACGTCAACGCATCGAGGATGCTCGATTTCCCCGCTCCCGTGGGGCCGCAAATGGCAAAGCGGTCGAGTCCGGCAAAAGCAAGGTCCACCGGTTCCCGGAAGCTGGTAAAACCGTGGATTTTCAGGTGAACTGGCCGCATCGATCGCTACTCTCCGCACTGGGTGTACAGGGTTTGAAAGGCTTCCTCGATGTCGCTGCTTGGCAGTTGGCCATATTCCCGCAAATGGTAGTCGCGGTACATCTCGATGGGACTTTTGCCTGCTCGACTGGGAGTCAACGTCGGCACGACCATCGGTTGTTCGTGACGAATCACCAAAGCATTCGGGAGGCGTTCCCGCACTTTACGAGCCAGGTCAGGATCGGCTTCCTTCGTCGAAATCGTCAAACGCAACCAACCGGCCGACCGAAGTTCGCTTTCGCGCTTCGGCAACTCTTCGAGCGACAAGTGACAATCGACCAAAGACTTGCCTCCCTCGCTGGGAATGCGTTCGATCCGGGGCGACTGCCCCGGTTGCAGGTCGATGACGACGAAACTCTTGGGCTGATTCACTTCGCCGAAATCCAATTGCAGCAACGAGCCGCTGTATTCCGTTGGCACCAAAGCCTTGTCGATCCGCTGCGGTTTGTGGATGTGTCCCAAAGCGACATAATCCACCGTGTTCGGGAAAGCCAGCGGATTGGCGGCCCACTCTTCGCCGATGTGAGCCAACCGTTCAGAATTGGCCAGCACGGCCCCATCGAGGTAGGTATGAGCCATGAGCAAGTGGAAACAGTGAGGACGAAAACCTTGGGTCAAATGGTGAATCGCCTGATGGAATCGTTCCGCGTAGAGCATCTTGGGATTGATCGAAAGTTTGCCCAACTCCAATGCGGAAACGAACACTCCCGGAGCCGCGAACGGCAAGGCTGCCACTTGGGCAATTTCTCCCCGCGGGGTGATGACTTCGACTATCCCTCCCCCCGAAACTGGACGTGGCTTCCCCACAATACGCACGCCGGCCAACTCGGCTAACTGGCCGCAAGCGTCCATCCGCGAAGGGCTGTCGTGATTCCCAGCAATCACGACGACCGGGATCTGGCGTGCCCCTAAGCGGCGGAAGAAACCGAAGACGATCGCCTCCGCCTCGGCACCGGGATTCGGCACATCGAAGACATCACCGGCCACGAGCAACAGATCGATCTGCTCGCGTTCCAGATAGCGTGCCAGATGATCCAGCACCCGTGCGGCTTCATCGAGCCGATGCAACCCTTTCCATAGCCGTCCAACGTGCCAATCGGCGGTGTGAACGATCCGCATCGGCCATCTCCCAGGGAAGCGAGAATCTTTCCATGGAATAGAACGTGCAGCGTTGCCGTTTTCTATCTCAGTTGTTGCGGGCGATGGAGGCTTAATCCGAACCGCGACTTGCGCCCGGCTGTGCTGGGTTTGCTCTTCCGGCCTGGTGGTCGTGGTCGCGGGGAGCCATCACTCCGAGTCGTGGTCGCGGGGAACGATCACTCCGACTGGAGGTCCACCGGGCCGACCAAGCGACGGGCTAGTTCGATGTCGTCCCGCAGTTGAGCCATCAGTTCGTCGGCCCCGGAAAATCGCCGAATCCCACGGAGGAAATCGACAAACTCGACCCGCAAAAGGCGTCCGTAAATATCGCCCTGAAAACCGATCAGATGCACCTCGATCTTACGGGCTTGATCGCCGAACGTCGGATTCGGCCCAATATGAGCGGCCGCCGGCCAAGCATCTTGTCCTAACCTCGCCACGACGGCATACACTCCATCGGCGGGGAGCAACGTTTCGACCTGGGTGAGATTGGCTGTCGGAAATCCCAACGTCCGCCCCCGCCGGGCACCGACCACTATTTGCCCTTGCACGCAGTAACGCCGGCCTAGCAGATCGTTGGCCTGGCGGATCTGTCCCAGGTTCAACAATTCCCGAATGCGACTACTCGAAGGCACCTCGCCGTTCCATTGCAAAGCCGGCACCTCGATAAAGGCGACCCCAGCCTCGGCACACAACTGCCTTAGCGTCTCGACCGATCCCAAACGTCCGCGACCGAAGCGGAAGTTGTAGCCTTCGACCAAGCCTCGCACAGCCAAGCGATCGATCAGAACCTGTTGAAAAAATTGTTCGGCAGTCAGTTCCAGCATCTCGAAGGTGGTGTGCAAAACCAAGACTTCATCCGCACCGTTGCGAGCAAGCCAATCGATCCGCTGCAGGATAGTCGTCAGTTGAGGCGGTAAGCGTTCAGGAGCCAACAGTTGCAACGGCGGAGGATCGAACGTCACCGCGATGGCAGGTGCGTCAAGTTCCTTGGCCAAACGCCGGGTGGTGTCTAACAATGCACGATGCCCCCGATGAACGCCATCGAAGTTGCCGATAGTTACGACACCGCGACGACACTCCGCCGGTGGTTGGTTTTGCCAATCGATCAAACGAGTCGTCATGTCCGACGATCCGAAGCAGACATTGGCTTACCGCCGCGACGCGCGTGGCTTCGGTAAGCCTACCGCGTCATCTTAGCGTTCGGCTCAGGAGGAACAACAGAACGATTTCTGGCGAAACTGCTAAGCCACAACGAAACTGGCACACAACGTTCGGGAGTGGCTCCCAATCGTCGCGTGCCAGTCTGTCGTTATCCCGAGTTCGGCCAGTTCTTAGTGTGAAGGGAAAAATGCGAAGACTTCCACTGGTGCAATCCTCAGGGTTTGTCCTTCTCCTTGGGAGGCATTAATGCTTCAAAACTCACTTCTTTCTTTTTCCCTTCAACCACCAAAGCTACTTCTCTGGCCAATTTGCGGAAACTCTCTTCTTTGTGGCTCTGGGCGATCGCTTGAATCTGCGGCAACGTCTTTTCCGCAAAAGTGCCGAAACTCGCCAACGCGAGTAACGCAGTCCAAACGCAGGGCGGTTCGTCGCGATTCAGTGCCGCGGCAATGTCGGGGATTTTGCTCCGAGCATCGGTGCCGAACACGGTCAAGGCCTGGATCGCCTCGACAACGACTCCGGGATCTTTGTCTTTGATGTATTCGGCCAACACGGTCAGATTCTTATCATCCATCAAAGTCTTGTCCAACCGCATCAGATACGTCCGCGACCAAATCTGCACCCCCTTATCGCGGTCCTTCAAGGCATGTTTGTTGATCATGCTCTTCAAGGTGGTGATCGCCGCAGGGTCGGGAGGCACGCCAATCATCATCAGC
>CALEEC010000065.1 GCA_937949245.1 uncultured Gemmataceae bacterium
TCGCATGGTTTTCCCTCCGCGGCTGCTTGCTGTCGCGTTGACGACTCGCTATTTCGAGGCGTAAGGTAAGGAGCCGACGACGCCAGTCGTCGGGTGTTTCGATTCCTCCGGTCGCTGACGCTCCCGGCTCGCCGAGATTCACAGAACCTAGGTCGCTGACGCTCCCGGCTCGCCGAGATTCACAGAACCTAGCTGGCAGACGGTCACTCCCATCCCAACACGCGAAAGATTTCTTCCTGCACCGATTGCATTTCCGCTTCCGTCAAGCGGGGATCGAGCAGCTCGTGCCGTTGACCGGTCTGGACATCGCGTAGACAGAGGAACTCTTGCCGGCCTTCGCGGCGAACATCCTCGAAGCGAAAGCGTTTTTTCCGCATCAACAGCAGAGCTAGCACATAGCGAAAATGTTGTCGGCTCACATCAGTCGAGTCGGCCAAATGGGCGAAGCAATCGACCAGCAATCCTTCGTTGATCGTCGGACGCGGAGGCCTATTACTCGAAGGAATTCGGCCGCTCCAGAACGCGATGGCTCCCGCAGGCGGCCCCTTCCAAGCTTCCACGCTATAATCGGTGCGGACCAACCGCCCGGCTTGATCGGTCAGCACGCTATAGAACTTCTCGCCGGCTTTCAGGGTCCGGCCGGTCAAGGCGCACTGCTTGGTTGGACCTTGAATTTGGTATGTCGTCATCCTACGGACTCCGTTCCCTGTCGCGGGCAATACGCTTGCCCCGTTTCATGCTATCCGCAAGACCGCAGGTGGAACAAGCGTCGCCGACCTTCCCTTCGGCCCGGGACATCGTCCCAGGCACGGACTGTGCCGAGCCTACGCAATCTACAGCCGCGCTGCCGGACGGAGGCAAGCCTCGAGGGCTTGCTGGATCTGTTCGGCCGTCTGTTGGCCCCAACCGAGGACCGACTGTCGCACGACGCCGCGATGGTCCAACACCACGATCAGGGGCGTTTGCTCGACGCCGTGGAGGATCGCAGCCGCTTGCCCGGGGAGGACGGCATACCCCAAACGGTGCTGCACTTTCAAGCGCAATCCGGTAGTGCCGTCGCCCTCGGTGACGAATGCTACCACCCGAACCGCTTGCCCATGAAGATTTTGCAACTTCTGCCCAAAGGCCAGCACCGCATCGACCGTCCCGGAAGTCGGCCGAACATAGATCAACACCACCGGTTTGCCTTGGCAATGGCTCAAGCGGAACGGCACCGGATTGCCTGGTTCGAGGATCTCAAGATCGGGTGCCGGTCGGCCCAGGGTCAGAGGAGTGATCGATCCGACGGGTTCGCCCGAAAGAAGGGTCGTTGGTGTTTCGCCTCGGCGTGCCAGTTCGGCTTTCTGGAGGATCGGTTTGAGGGCTTCGCGGTAGGGGGTAGCCGGGGCGTTTTTCTGATGATCCGCGATCTTGGCCAGCAGAATATCGAATGGCCGAGTGCCGATGCGCCCCGTCTGCGGCAGCCAACGATCGAGCGCTTCGATGAACTGAAACAAAGCGCGAAGTTCCTGGAGCCGATCGTCGAACAGCGTACCGCGGTACTGGAGTCGGCTTTCGAGTTCGAGTTGCAGCGTCACTCGCGAGGCCATCTGCCCAGTGGCCGGATCTCGGCGTTCGATCTGCCGCAGCAACCGCGACGCGAAACCGTTGCTGGGCGACACCCAGACGTAATCGAGCCGTTGCCACGGCCATTCGCTCGCTTGGGGATGGGGTTGGTCCCAATCGGCGGTCTGCTGTCGGCCATCGAGGCGAAAGCACCGCACGCCCCGCAGGGACTCGGCCCCAACGATTTTCCACACCCGCTCGGGGCGATGGGGTTCGCGGATGGTCCAGCTTTGCCCCGGTTGAGCCGAGCCTTGGGGCAATTCGGGAAACGGCCCAGCGTCAAGCGTAGCAAAACGATCCAACGGCAGCGGAGGCAGGGGTTGACCATCGGCCAACGGATCGACCACGGGCACTCGCGGAGCCGCGTAAGGGACGATGGGCAACCGTTGCAGTTGGCCATCGGCACCGAAGGCCAGTCGTTCGAGCCGAACCGCACTGCCGATTTCGTGGGACGGAACTGGGTTCGAGGCGTCTTCGACTGGTTTGATGATCGTCAGAGCGGCGAGTTCGGCTCCGTGGGGCAGCAGATCGAGTACCAGGAAGCGATATTCTACGCGATAGCGTCGCGCATAACGGACCCCGGGGCGAGCAGTTTCTTCGAGGAGATCTCCGCGATAAACCAATTCCAGACCGCGTTCCAGCCGCGCCGGCACCAGCGCCTCAGCTGTTCCGGCGGTCGATACCCACAACATACTGGACAACCACAACGTGAGCATAACCTCAATCCGCAAGGCGCAGGTCGTTTGTGGACGAAAACGAACCGATAATCTGCGGTCGCGGCGGAGGTATAGCAAAATTCTCAGATGCCGCAAGCCGGAGTATGCGTCCGGCTTCCCTTCCCCGAGCGGCTGAACGGGGGGGCGTCAGCCCCCCGTGTTCGTACTGAGCTATCTCCAATAGAAAAACGTAGAGGCGCAAACATCCTTTCGCGTTCTTCCCCACGGCGGGCGGACACCGGCTGCTCGAAGTAGGAGAGTTGGGGCACTCGCTCGACTTCGCCAGACGCTCTTGATCGATCGCTGTTTGTGAGCGACAATACTCTCAGTGCGGCAACCTTCTCTCGGAGACAAGCACGATGGCTTCATCCGCGTCGAATTCGGGGACTCCCTCAGGACCAGAGTTGCTCTCCGAGATCCTCAGCCGGATTTTTGCCGCGCGTGGGATCGGGCGTCGGCAAGATCGGCTTCGCTTGGAACGTGCCTGGGCTAATGTCGCCGGCACTGAATTTGCTGAGTATACCCGTGTCGCCGGCCTGAAACGCCAAGTGTTGGAAATCGAAGCCCGTAGCGCGGTCTTGGTCCAAGAATTGACTCAGTTTCACAAACGCCGATTGCTCCAGGCTTTACGGCAGGCTTTGCCGAATGTGACCATCGCCGACCTCCGCTTTCGTGTCGGCGTCTGGTGAAATGGATGTCGCTTGCGTGAATCGCGGGTCGGTATCGGGGGAAATCAGCATCGCAGCGCCCGACTAACGCAACGTCTCGGCATCGGCCTGCGGTGAATGAAGGATCGCCGATGCCCCGAACATGCATCGAAAGGCACGCTTTAGGTTTCGGGGATGAGCCAACTATTTTCGCGTTCGGGGATTTCGTTCCGTTATCCCGCCCATTGGACGCTCGAAACGGAAGAAAGTGACGAAGGCTGGACGGTGACTGTGCAAAGCCCCCGCTCGGCGTTTTTGCTCGTGTCGCTACGCACCGATTGCGACGATCCGGCTGATCTCGCCGAGCAAACCCTAGCTGCTCTGCGCAGCGAATATCCTCACCTGGATGCCGACGATTGCATGGACACCATCTCCGGCCAACCCGCGATTGGGCACAACATCGAATTCATCACTCTTGACCTGATCAACACCTGTTGGACCCGCTGCACCTACGCACCGCAAGGCTGTGTCCTGTTGTTGGGCCAAGTGAACGATCTCGACCAGGAAGCCGATGGCACCGTCTTGCAAGCGATTCGCGATTCGGTGCAGGTGGAAGAAGACTTTGACCCCGAAACTGACGACCAGAACCCCCACCCGAGCGACTTGTGAAAACGGCGCTGCTCATCCTAGGAATCTGTGCCTTGGCCGATCTGTTGGCCTTGCTAGTGTTGCTGGCCATCGTGGGGATTTTACGCCGACGGCGTTCCTGCGCCGCCAATGCCTCCGACTGCGAATCATGGAGCGAACTTCTGGGCTGTGCCGCGGTTTTGGCCGGCAGCATTGCCTTGATCTACGGTGCTTTATGGCTAGTGCTGAGCCAGTGGCAGGCCGGGGAACCTTAAGCGGCCACGCCGCAGGGGAGACGAAGTGGATCGGCAGTTGGCATGGATGCATCGGCTCGTTTCGCTAAGATGAGATCATGGATACGATGTGGCTGAGCGTGCTACCGCCTGCTACCTCCCGCAACCAAGTAGGGCCGACGAAAAAGATTTTTCCGCTTTCTTTCGAGGAAGCAATCGGCTAAGGTGAAATTTCCTGGCGCATGGAGTCCTCTCCCCTCGCATGCCTTTCGACACCATGCAACCCCCGGACGGTTGGAAATTGCACGATCGCGACCGCGGCCAACGCAACTTGCAGGCACTGCGGACGCATCTGGGTGATCGGTTCACCGATCTGCTCGGCCTGTTGCAACGCTTCCTACCGCGCTGTGCCGACCCCGACATGGCCCTAAACTCTCTGGAACGCTACTTTGCTCAACCGGCGGCCCTGGAACAACTTCCGACTCTGTTGGAAGGTCGCGGCCGGCACCTGGATGCCCTGCTGCGCTTGCTGAGCACCAGTCAATTTTTCGCCGACACCCTTTGCACCCATCCCGACTTTATCGACCTGATCCGCTCGCCGAGCAAACGCTTGCCCTCGCCGACGCCCGACGAACTGCGCCAACAGTTGAACCACGAGTTGGATGCCTGCAAGGACGATGCCAGCGTCTTGCGTGCCTTTCGTCGTTTTCGGCAACGGCATCTGCTGCGGATCGGCATTTCCGACATCATCCACGATCGTCCGCTGGAGGAAGTAACCTGGCAAATTTCCGAACTGGCCGATGTGTCGGTCGATACCGCGTTGCGTTGGGCGTGCCGCAGTGTGACGGCCCGGTTCGGCGAGCCTTTCACCGAAGCCGGCACACCAGCTCGGTTGTGCGTGTTGGGCTTCGGCAAACTCGGTGGGAGCGAATTGAATTACTCCAGCGACATCGACTTGATGTTCTTGTACGATGCCGAAGGCGAAACCCGGTCGCTGCGGGGACGCGGCATCTCGAATCAGGAATTCTTCGGACGCGTCGTGTCGGAGACTATCCGCTTGTTGGCCGCCCCGACGGATCGCGGCGTCGGCTACCGCGTCGATCTGCGTCTGCGTCCCGAAGGCGACCGCGGCCCGTTGGCCCGCAGCCTCGACAGCACCTTGCAGTATTACGACACCTTGGGCCGTACCTGGGAACGCCAAGCCCTCATCAAAGTGCGCCCGATTGCCGGCGATCTCGAACTGGGAGCCGAGTTCCTGCACAAAATCGAACCGTTCGTCTGGCGCAAATACCTCAGCTATGCCGAGATCAATGAAATCAAGGCGATCAAACGGCGGATCGAACGCAAAACCCAGCAAAGCGGCACCAGCGAACGCGAAGTCAAAACCGGTCGCGGCGGCATCCGCGACATCGAATTTACCGTGCAGTTTTTGCAACTGCTCAACGGAGGTGATCTCCCCGAATTACGGCAACGCAATACGCTCGACGCCCTGCACGCGTTGGAACAGGCCGGTTGCCTGACCGATCAGGAAGCCGGCATCTTGGAAGACGGCTACCGCTTTTTACGCAAGATCGAACACCGCCTGCAATTGCTGTTCGATTGGCAGACGCACCAATTGCCCGAAAGCGTCGACGAACTACAGAAACTGGCGCTGCGTATGGGCTACACCGACGCGGAGATCGAACCGCCCCCAGGTCGGCTGCCGACCGCGCCGGTAAAGCCTAGCGAAGGTTCGGGGACCACGCCGTTTGCCCAGAAACGCTCCCCCTTCGATGAGCCCTCGCCCGGCAATGTGCTCGACACCCGCGATCTGCTGCACGATCCGTTGGAAAAATTCCTGCACGACTACCACGCCAAAACCGATCGCAATCGGTCGATCCTCGATCACCTGCTGCATCAGACTTTTGCCGGTGGGGATCAGTCGATTGAGCCGGAGTCGGATCTGGTGCTGATCCCTGACCCCGACGAGGCGATGATCCGCTCGGTGTTGGCGCGTTATCGCTTCCGCGATATTCCGTTGGCGTATCAGAACCTGATGCAGTTGGCCAGCGAGAACGTGCCGTTCCTATCAACGCGGCGTTGTCGGCACTTTTTGGCCAGCATCGCGCCGCAACTTTTGCAAGCCGTCGCCGAGACGCCCGACCCAGATCGAACTTTGCTCCAGTTGGAAAAGGTGTCGCATTCGCTGGGAGCCAAAGCCATCCTGTGGGAATTGTTCAGCTTCAATCCGCCGAGTCTGCGGCTTTATGTGGATCTGTGCGCCAACTCGCCGTTCTTGTCGGAAATTCTGATCAACAATCCGGGGATGATCGATGAACTGCTCGATAGTCTCGTGTTGAACCAACCTCGGACGCTCGACGAACTGCGTACCGAACTGACCGAACTGTGCCGTGGTGCCACCGACCTGGAACCGATTCTGCACAGCTTCCAGGACAAAGAAACGCTCCGCGTGGGGGTGCGAGATCTGCTGGGCAAAGACGACATACGTCAAACCACTGAAGCCCTCAGCGACATCGCGGAAACGATCCTGCAAGCGGTGTTTCGTCACCAGGAACGGCATCTGCTCTCCCGTTGCGGCCAACCGATGTTGAGCAATGGTCGCAGCGGTCAACCGAGTCGCTACGCGGTGTTGGCCCTCGGTCGGCTGGGCGGACGCGAGATGACCTACCAAAGCGACATCGACCTGCTGATGATCTACGAAGGCGACGGCTCGACCGGCCCGGCCCCCGACGTTGGTTCGTCGATCGGTTTTGTGCCGAGCGACAACTATCACTGCTTCACCCAACTGACGCAACGCGTGATCCGCATGATGAGCCAAATGGGACCGATGGGGCGGCTATACGCTGTCGACATGCGGTTACGGCCGACCGGAGGTTCCGGGAGTCTGGTGATTCCGCTGCAGGAATTCGAGCGTTACTTCCACAGCGGCGAGGCGCAATTGTGGGAGCGTCAAGCATTGTTGCGGGCGCGGGTGGTGCATGGCGATGCCGACTTTGCGGAAACGGTGGCATCGGTGGTACGTCGCTCGGCAATCGGCTTAGGCTGGCAGCCGAAGTATGTCGACGAGATCCGCTCGATGCGGTCGCGGCTGCAAGCCAGTGCCAACGAACGCAGCCTGAAACGCTGTGCCGGCGGCACCATGGATGTCGATTTCTTGGTACAATATCTGCAACTACGTCACGGCAACGAACACCCCGCGATTCTCCAGACCAACAATTGGGAAGCTCTCCGTGCTTGCCGCGAAGCTCAGATTCTTCATGCCGACGATTACGCGATCCTGACCGAAAGCTACTCCTTCCTCCGCCTAGCCGAGGGCCGACTGCGGATTGTCGAAAATCGCGCCTTGACCGAGTTTCCCGAATCGCCGGAGGATCAACGAAAATTGGCACGTCGCCTCGGTTTTGCCAGCGAGACGCAATTACTGTCGGAAATTCAACGGCACACCAGTCGCATCCGTGAAGTCTACGAACGCCTGCTACGCTAGCTTTGGGTCGGGGCATCTGGAGCCGACGACGCCAGTCGTCGGGTGTCTCTACAAACCCGCGGACTGGCGTCCGCGGCCTTTACTCCGTCAATTCATCTCGACAGCACCCCCTGGAAACTCGGGCGACAAAGTCATAAGCCGACAGGCAAGGAATCGCGTCCGCATGCCTCGCACCTAACTGGGAGTCTCCTGCCGTGCCCCTGCTGTTCGCTTTGACCATGTTTGTCAGCGCGTCGATGCTGTTTTTGGTCCAACCGATGGTCGGCAAGATGATTCTGCCGTTGCTGGGCGGTTCGCCTGCGGTGTGGAACACCTGCCAAGTCTTCTTCCAAGCCCTGCTGCTGTTGGGCTATCTGTATGCGCACGGTGTCACGACCCAATTGGATGTCCGCAAACAGGTGCCGATTCATCTGGGCGTCTTGGCTCTTCCGTTGGTCGCGATGCTGCTCGCGGTGATTTTTTCGAGTCAACACATACCGATCGCTATCGTGCGTTCGTTGTCTCCGCAAGGGGCTGATTATCCGGTGTTCGGCGTGTTGCTGCTGTTGGCCATCGCGGTGGGGTTGCCGTTTTTCGCGCTGTCGACCGGTGCCCCGTTGCTGCAAAAATGGTTCACCGCGACTGGGCATCCGTCGGCCAAAGACCCTTACTTCCTGTACGGGGCCAGTAACTTCGGTAGCTTGCTGTCGTTGTTGAGCTATCCGTTTTTGATCGAACCGAACTTCAGCATCGCCGGCCAGACTTGGATCTTCGCCGGGGGGTACGCCTTGCTCGCGGTGCTGACGTTGATCTGTGCCACGCAACTGAGGCTTGCTCCGGTGTTGGCCGCCAAAACTCGGGGCACCCCTCCCCCCGCTGCCGCGGACCAATCGACCAGCGCCGCACTGGACGAAACGCCTCCCACCTGGTCGCGGCGTTTGCGTTGGTTGTTGCTAGCTTTTGTCCCCTCCAGTCTGATGCTCGGCGTGACGACTTACATCACCACCGATATTGCTTCGCTGCCATTGTTGTGGGTGATTCCGTTATCGCTGTATTTGGTGACGTTCATTCTCGCCTTTTCCCGGTTGCCCAAGTGGGTGCATCTGGGAATGATCCTGGTCGCGCCGATGCTGACGTTGCTACTGGTCTTCATGATGACCTCGGGCATCTCGGCCAAGTTTGAGGTGACCCTAGCGCTGCACCTGGGCACCTTCTTTACCGTGGCGATGGTCTGCCATGGCGAATTGGCGCGAATGCGGCCTGCGCCGAAGTATTTGACCGGCTTCTATTTGTGTCTGTCGATCGGCGGGATGTTCGGGGGGATTTTCAATGCCTTGGCCGCGCCGATCGTCTTCAAGTTCATCAGCGAATATCCGTTGACGCTGATTCTGGCCTGTCTGGCACTGCCGGCGCTCAACGACATGATGGGCAAAGCCTCGACCGCTTGGGTCCGGTTATTGGATGTTTTACTGCCGGTATGCATATTTTCCTTCACCATTTTGATGATTGTCTACGCCAGCGACATCGTGGAAACCCTGAACATGACCGAATGGCCGATTCTAGAAAAACTGACGCCCAATCGCTTGGCGCTGGTGCTGATGTTCGGCCTGCCCGCGATGATCTGCTACTTCTTCGTGGAACGCCCGCTGCGGTTCGGTTTGGGAGTCGCGGCGCTGTTTTTTGCCAGCTATCTGTCGGACATCAAAACCGAGTATGGCCGTGGGGAACTGCGTTCGGCCTGGAACATTCCGCAACTGGCGATTCAAAGCGGCATCAACGGCTTGGAAGTACGTCCCGAAGGGACCGGCAATTTGTTGCATCGAGAACGTACCTACTTCGGTTCGTTCCGCATCACGCGCGAGACGCGGTTGTTCCCTGTCGATTGGAGCGAATGGTATCCGACGCTGCCCGAAGACGATCGGTTTGAGCCGGCGATGGAGTTTGCCAAGCAAAGCTCGGCCTACGACATCTACGAGGTGGAACGCATCATCGATGGCGAAACCAAGAAGTTCCCCCGCATTTACCTCGCTCGGATGCAGCATCAATTGGTTCACGGCACGACGGTGCATGGCAAGCAATGGACCAACCCCATGGTTTGGAGTACCTGCACCGCGTTGACGACGTTGGCAGCGACCGGCCACGGTCTGCAAGCGGTCGGCCCGCTGCTCAGCGGGGCGTGGGACGCTTGGCAATTTCCGGGGCGGGAACCGTTGTCGTACTACCATCGCACCGGTCCGGTCGGCTCGATCATGCGCGCGTTTGAAGAACGGCAATACGATGCTTCGCAGTTGGTCAAACGGCCCAAGCCGGGGAGGAACACCAACATGGCGTTCATCGGCTTAGGGACCGGCACACTCTCCAGCTATGGCCGAGCCGGGCAGAAAGTCACCTTTTTCGAGATCGATGCCGCGGTACGTCGGTTGGTCGAACCGCCCCGTTTCTTCACCTATGTCGATGAGGCCAAGAAACAGGGGGTCGAGGTCGAATTCATCATGGGCGACGCCCGCGTGAAGTTGGAGGAACTCCGCGAACAAGGGCAGCGGAAGTTCGGCCTGATGCTGGTCGATGCGTTTAGCTCCGATGCCATTCCCGTTCACTTGCTGACGCTGGAATCGGTGGAACTGTACCTCGATCTGTTGGAAGAAGACGCCTTATTGGGTCTGCACATTTCCAATCGTTACCTGAATCTGGAGCCTGTGGTCGCGGGGATCGTGCGGCAGCTGAGCCAGAAAATTCCGGGGCTGACGGTACGCATCTTCCGCGATTCCGGCGACGAATTCGCTGGGAAGGAAGGCTCCAACTGGGTAGTCATCACCCGCAATCTGGATTACCTCGGCTCGGAGTTGCAGTCGGACCATTGGCGGCCGTTGGAAATCGACCCGAAAGTGCCGTTGTGGACCGATAGTTTCTCCAACCTGTGGAGTGTCATCAACTTCCGCCGCTGAGCCACCGTAGATTGTCCCCAGCGCGACGCGGCACAACACGGGATTGTCCCTAGCCCGACGCGGTCGAGGCATACACGGACACGACCGCGTGGCACCGCTAGGTTCCGGTCGTGCGGTGAAATTTTATCGATACGTCGCCTTTTCGTTTGACGGCTATTCCCCAAAGACTTACGCTAACGAATGATGAATCGCACGTTGTCCACTTCCTGGTTGATCCTCAGTCTCGTATTGCTGCTGCTGCCGGGCACGCTGCTCGGCTGGGCTGCGAGCCGAGCTGATGACGAGCATTCGCGCTTGTTGCTGCTTTTAGGGGCAGCCTTCGAGTTCCTGTTCGGCTTTTGGCTGACCCGCCGACCCGAAGCCTGGAAACCGCCGATGGGTGCGCCGGTGATCGGCTTGTATCTGATCGGCCTGTCCTGGTTCTGGCTATGCAATGCCAATACCCAGCATTGGTTCCCCAATCTGGTGCAAGCGATTTTGCTATTGGTTCCGTTGGTGCTGTTCTTTTTCCAAATGATCGACAGCATCGGTGCGGCCGATCAACGCCGGGCACGCTTGTTGATCGAACGGTTGTCCTACCGCAAAGATTGGCCACCACGGTTGGCCGATTGCAAACTGTTGCCGGAGGTCAAAGCGCTCCGCGATGCGATCCATGCGGACGCGACGGCAGTGATTCTCCAACTGAATCATCCGCGGGTGGAAGTGCGTTTGGCGTTGCTGGGGGCGTTGGAGTTTCGCAAGGGCTGGCGTCGTGGTCAGGCCGAACGCGTGCTGGAATTGGCCCGCAACGACAGCGAACCGGCGGTGCGAGCTGCCGCGATGATGGCCCTGGCCAATGTCGAACGCGAAGCGGTGCTGCTGGATATGACTGCGTTTCTCCGCGATCCTGCGGCCGAGGTACGCCATGCCGCGGCCGAAGCCTTACTGTGGGAGGTAGAAGCCCGTTGGAACCTGCTGCGGGAAGGCTTCAAAAATGGTCTGGCCGATCCGAAGGCCGCTCAGGATGGCCCTTTACCTTGTACCGGTGGCCGGCTGCCTCCGTTTGCGGTCAGCGATCTGATCGGTTGGTCCGTGGAATCGGGGCCCTTGGGCCAACGGGCTTCGCAAACCCTGATCGCTCATTTCAACCGGATGCTCAACGAAGAACCGTCCCCGGAACTGATCGAAGATTTGCACATTCGTTTGGTCGACCCCAAAACCTCGTCGACCTTGCGGTTCGAGTTGACCCAACTACTGAGTGAACATCGCTTGCTCACCGCGGAACTGTTGCAAGAGATGCTGCAACCGGAATATCCGGGTTCGGTACGTTTGTTGGCCGCCGAGCAAATGTTGCGTCATCACGCCGCGACCCACACGGAACAGGCCGTCGAGACGTTACGGCAATTGGCTCGTCAGCCCAACCGGGAATTGGCGTTAGCCACTGCCGAGGTCGTGCAACGCTGTTTGCATCTGAACTTTGGTTTGCCCAAAGACCAGTCGTTGCCTCCGCCGAATTCGCCTTTGGCCGCCGAAGTGACTCGGCAACTGCTGCAATGGGGCCGACAAAAGCCCGAACCGGCCGATCCGCAAGCCGAAAAAGTCACGCCGTTACGTCCCGAGTTACCGCGTGCCGAGAGTCCGCCTCCGCCCCGTGCCGAGAGTCCGCCTCCGCCGCGAGCGGACGCAGCGCCCCCTGTTGGCAAAGGCTCCAATGGCTGGCGTTGGACCCGCTAGCTAAATCGCCTTCCCATTCGGTGCTTGGCATCTGATGCCCAGCACTGACACCGTGCGCGGCATCGCCGACGCATTTTTTCCTTGTACAGTTTCGATTCGATCCTACGCTCCGAAAGGTATGGGGACAATTGTTCACATTTCTTTGGGAGACACGATCATGTCTGCTCGTGTACGTCGCTGGGCGACTGGGGCTGTGGCGCTGTCGCTGTTGGCCAGCATCCTGACGCTTCTTGGTATTAGGGAGACTCCTCCCGATTCGCCCTCGGCTGGGCCAACGCCGGCACCTGCCCCGGACGAATCGGCACGCACGTGGTCGCCTCCCGTGGCCCCAACCGCGGCAGATGCTTCATCTCCTTCCCCCGACGCAGCGACAGGTTCGTTTCCGCCCCAAGCTAGCGATCCTGCCGCGGACGGTTGGGACGGCCGGCGTTTCTGTGGCGTGCCGGATCGCTTGGCCCAACCCCAACGCCCCGGCGGACTATGCCGTTGGCCGGATGGTCGCGTCAGTTACTTCGTGCGGGACGCGGTGCCCGGTTTCAGTTTGGCCGAAACACGCCGCGACATCGATTGGGCCATGCAACAGATCGCGTTAGCCTGCGGCTTGAAGGTCGAGCAGGCCGTCCGTCCCGAAACCTGTCGCTTGTTGTTCACCACCGGCCGGATCGATGGCCCCAGGGGCACCTTGGCCATCGCCCGTTTGCCCTGTGGTCGGGTCGATCAGTGCGAAGTACGCTTTGATCCAGCGGAACGCTGGGGCAAATTCGGTGAAGTCGGCAAAGTCACCTTCCGCTTGGTGGCCCTGCACGAAGCGATGCACGGGGTGGGGGTGGAGCATATCGACGTTTCCCGGCTGGCCGTGATGAATCCCGCGTATTCGTCGAAGTTGGCTGCTTTGGCCCACCCCCTGCAACCGCCGGATCGCGACGAACTGCGTCGGCGTTACCCTTTGCCGCCGAATTCCACGACGCCTTCAACGCCCTCGGCGGCTCCACCGCCTGCGACTGCAACGCCTGCGACGCCTTCAACGCCCCTGCCCCCCGCGCCCCCTGCGACGGCTTCGACGCCTTCGATGCCTTCGATGCCTCCGACGGCTCCGATAACTCCAACTCCGACCACTCGGACGCCTTCGACCGATTTGGAAGAAGACTTGGCCCAACTGCTGCGTCGCCGGGGGTGGAAAGTGACGCGTTGACCGCCCCCAGTTTCTTCCTTCAAGTGCGTGGGAGCATTCGCCGATGCTGACGTGTTTTCTCTTCGGGGCATGGGGATGTGCTCTGCTGCCGGGTTCGCCCCAAACGGCAGTCGAAGCGGCTTTGGCCGATGCACGCCAACTCCCTGCGACCCTAGCGCACGATACCCGCTATTTGAGCCTGTACCACTACCCGCGGGGCGACCTCGACCAGGCTTGGCGCGTGCTGGCGTTTCACGTCAACAGTTTGTCGCGCGAAGCGAAAATCGTCGTCCCTCGCCGGGTCACGGCCGACTTGGTGGCCATTCGCTTAAGCGATTACGGTTGGCCGGCATCGACCTTTGGCAAAGCCGGGCAGCACGATCCGTTCTTTCACCGCTGGAGCGACGGACAATTGAGCCATGCTCCTTGGTTGCATGCGCCGTCGATCGCCGAACTGTCGCAGCGGCTGAATTCGTTCTACCCGGTGCTGCGTGCCGACTGGTTTCTGGTGCGGACGGCTCAACAACAAGATCGGCATGGGGATGGCTACTACGACTTTCTGGGGGTGCGGACAGTGGCCGACTTTGAGGCGTTGGTCGGCTTCGATCGTAAAGCGGCCCAACGCAAAAAACGCGAAGTCGCGGCGATCGTGCGTCGTTCCGGGGGGAGTAAAACCAAGCCGGTGACTCTGCACAATCGGCAGATTTTTCAGTTCGACTTGATCGGCGGGCATTGGTGGGAAACCCGTGACGCCGCGACCAACACCGGTCCAGCGAACGCCCTGCGGCAACTCGACGGCGATTTCCGCCACGAAGCCAGCGAGATCTACGCGCATTTGCCCAACGATCTGTTCGCGTATGCTCTGTCGGCCCGTGGGGTGGCCTTGTTGCAAGCGACCGCCCCGGACTTCATCGCCCACGCTCAGCAAGAACTCGATGGCCGAGTGCATGTGATGGTCAGTTGCGTCAAATGCCACAAAGAAGGGCTACGGCCGATCGACGATTGGGGGCGGAAGGTGCTGCGTTCGCCTTTGGGGCTACAATCGCCCGACCTGCCGACGCTCCGCCGTTTGGAACAGTTGTACCTTTCGACCGACTTCGACGACCTGTTGGAAGAAGGCCGAAGCCGTTTCGCCAAAGCCGTCCGTCGCTGCAACGGCTGGACTCCCAGCGAAAACGCGACCGCCTATGCCCAGTTCTGGGATCGATATGTGGTGGCCGACCGCGATCTCGCGGCCTGTGCTGCCGAACTGGGCACAACGACGGCCCGCTTGCAAAGAGCCTTACGGCAATCGGCGAAACGCCGTGGAACCATCGATGCCGTCCTCGCCGGTCTGCTGTTGGACCCCGTCGAAGGCATCGAGGCAAGCCAATGGGAAGAAGTGTATCCCTTGGCCCAAACTCTGTTGCAGGAGGAAGACCGATGATCATCCGTCTGATCGTCCCCATCGTGTTAGGACTGGGGCTATGGGCTGACCGCGGGTCCGCGGGGTGTCCGCCGCGTGGACCGGTCGTGGCTCCAGTGGTAACGCCCATCGTGACTCCTAGCGTCCCCTTGGTTGTGACGCCTACGCCTTGCGCCGTGCCAAGCCTGGCTGTGACTCCTCCCACGCTCGTGGTGCCGTTGTACTCCGTCAGCTACGACTCCTCGTCGGAACTGCGTCGGGAGTTGGAAGCGCTGCGCGAGGAACTGAAACAGCTGCGTTCGCTCCCGGCGTCGCCCCCAATGCCGATTCGGGAAAGGCCCACCGTGGCCCCGCAAGTTTCCGGCCCGAAAGGCAAACGGAAAGCGGCGTCGGCCCCATCGGAAACATCCGAAACATCGCCCCCCTTGGCTCCATCCCAACGGTCGGCCTCGCCGACAACGTCGACTTCGTCGGTCCAGGAACATGGCTTGTCGGTTTTGTCGGCCCACTGTCAGCGGTGCCACGAGGAAGCGCGCGCCGAGCATCAGGGGGGAGGGGTGGTCTTGTTCACAGGCGAAGGAAGTTGGCGTCCGGCAGCGAAAGTATCTCGGGCCACGATTCGATCCGCGATCGCTGACGGGAGCATGCCCCCGGGCCGGCCGCTGTCACCGGAGCAACGCCACGCCGCATTAGCGTACCTGAAGCCATGAGCTTCCGTCACCGGCGCTCATCGTGCAGGCTCTGGCCACGAGCCGGCCCCTGATGCACGTTCTCCCCAGTTGTCACGATCGCCTTACTGCTAACTAGCGCTGTTCCCCCGGCCACGGCCACGAGCCAACGGCATGCTTCTTGCGGATGCTGCGTAAGCTCGTGGCTGCCCTTGTTCATGGCTGCACGTCATCATGGCTGCAAAGTCGTCATTCCGCGGAAGGAGCCAAGCGATTGCGGAGCTTGCGAATTGCCCGAAGATAACGCATCGATGCAGCCGCTTCCGTCAGCCCTAAAGCGGCAGCCACTTCCTGATTGCTCAAATGCTCGTGGTGCCGCATCAAGATCACTTCGCGATCGTCTTCCTCCATCTCGGCAAGAGCCAATTGCATACGTCGTTGTAGTTCCTGTTGAATCGCGGCCGAGGCAGGCGTCTGTTCGCCGTCGATCAGTTGCGATGCCAACAGCATTGACGATTCATCGTTCCACTGGGAGCGCTCGATTGGTTGTTCGCGGTCGATGCTGCGCCGCTGGGCTTGGCGATGGCGTCGATGGGTGTCAATGATGCGGTCCTGGGCCAAGTGACGCAACCACAGATGAAACGGCATGGTCGGTGCCCGCAGATAATCGGCTAGGCGTTGGTTGGCCTCCAACAGCACGTCTTGCACGATGTCGCTGGCATCGATCCGCCTTGCTAATGCGGGGTCGAGCCGCAAGCCGATCACTTGGCGTAACGGTTCGCGGAATTTGGCCAACAGGTTATCCACGGCGCGTGGATCGCCTTGGTGCGCCTGTTCCAGCAGTTCGCGTGTTTGCTCGGGGGTCGGCCACATGAAACGCGTCTCCTGGTGAATCGCCTCCACTCTCTTATGGTAGGCATCCCTGAAGCGGTTGTCATCTGGACGGTTTACCCCTATCTCAATCGGGGAACGACTGCATCGCCCTTATTTTCGGATCGACGGCATGAAGATTCCCGATGGCACCCAGGCGCTGATTTTCGATTGCGACGGCACGCTGGCGGACACGATGCCGGTGCATTACCTGGCTTGGCAAGCAGCCCTGCAACCGCTAGGGCTGCAGTTCCCCGAAGACCGCTTCTACGCCCTGGGGGGTATGCCGACGGCGAAAATCATTCAAATTCTGGCCGAGGAACAGCAAGTCGTGGTGCCCGACCTCGAAAAAACCACCTTGGCCAAAGAGGAAGGCTTCCTACGCCAGTTGCATCGAGTTCGGCCGGTCGAGGCCGTCTACCAAATGGCCAAAGCCTACCGCGGCAAGCTGCCGTTGGCCGTCGCTTCAGGGGGGTATCGCGTGGTCATTCGGCAGATTCTGGAACATCTGCAGGTGCTGCACTGGTTCGATGCCGTGGTCACCGCGGAAGATACTCCCCGGCACAAGCCGGAACCCGATGTGTTTCTCGAAGCGGCTCGCCGATTGGCCGTCCCCGCCGAACGCTGTGCCGTTTTTGAAGACACCGACATCGGCCTGGAAGCGGCTCGCCGCGCCGGCATGCACGGCATCGACATTCGCCCGTTCCGCTGAACCGCTATCGGCCGACCCACTGCCCCCATGAGGCGTCCATCGACGCTGGGCCAACATGCAAGGTATTGACCGCCCCCGTTGGGCTGACCAAAAATTGGCCAACTCGCTGAGATTTGCGTAAATTTCGGGCAGTCGCCTATTGACAGTTTTTACTTCTCCGCATAGGGTAATTCTGCCCCGCGAAAGATCGTGGCGGAAACGCTAACAACGCTGAATACCTGCCCAAATATCCTCCCCCTTTCGATCGATTCTCGTGGCCTGGGTGCCATGAAGAATTGGTAATTTTGGGTTGGCCCCCCACAATCGATGATCAAGGAGAGCATCTGCCTATGCAGCCGAACATTCGAGGCACCTGGAACGACGATCCGGCTCATTTTCGTCGCCCCAGTCGCCGGACCTTTCTGCAAGTCGGCGTCATCGGTGGCATCGGCCTGACGCTGGACGATTTCTTCCGTCTGCAAGCGCGAGCCGACCAAAAGCATTATGTGAGCAAGGAAGGCACCGCCAAGTCGGTGATCCACATCTTCCTGCCGGGCGGTATCGCTCATCAAGATAGCTTCGATCCAAAGCCCTTCGCCCCGATCGAGTATCGCGGCGAGTTGGGGACGATCAAGACCAAATTGGAAGGCGTCTACTTCAACGAACTGCTCAAACAGACGGCGGCCATCGCGGACAAAATTACCATCTGCCGGTCGATGACGCACGGGGAAGCGGCTCACGAACGTGGCACGCACAACATGTTCACCGGCTACCGCCCTAGCCCGGCGATCACCTACCCCAGTATGGGTTCGGTGGTGTCGCACGAATTTGGCCCCCGCAACAATCTGCCTCCGTATGTCGCCATTCCCAACGTGGTGACCAACTATGCCCTGTCGGGCTATCTGTCGTCGGCCTACGCTCCGTTCAGTTTGGGGAGCGATCCGGCCAATCCCGGTTTCCGCGTGCAAGATTTGGCATTGCCCAACGGGGTGGACGACAAACGCTTCACCACCCGGCGTACCATGCTCGACGCGGTCAACGCTCACTTCGCGGCCAAGGAAAAATCTGACAACCTCGCCGCGATGGACACCTTCTACCAACGGGCCTACAGCCTGATCTCGTCGGAACAAGCCCGAGCGGCCTTCGACATCAACGCCGAGCCGGCCAACATTCGCGATGAGTACGGTCGCCACGCCGCGGGACAACGCATGCTGATGGCGCGTCGCCTCGTGGCCGCGGGAGTTCGCTTTGTGACACTGCACTACGGCGGTTGGGACATGCACAGCAACATCCGCGACGGCATGCGGGGCCAACTGCCGCAGTTTGACCAAGCCTTTGCCGCGTTGATCCGCGACCTCGACCGCACCGGCTTGCTCGACAGCACCTTGGTCATGGTGTCTAGCGAATTCGGCCGGACCCCGAAGATCAACGCCACGGCCGGCCGCGATCACTGGCCGAAGGTGTTCAGCGTCGTCTTGGCCGGGGGCGGCATCAAGAAGGGCTTCGTCTATGGCTCCTCCGATGCCACCGCGACCGAGCCGGAAGACGATCCGTTGACCGTGGAAGATTTTGCCACGACCGTCTACCACTGCTTGGGCATCAACGCGGACAAAGAATTGATGGCTCCCGGTGCCCGCCCCATCGAGATCGTCGATGGCGGAACCGTCCGCAAAGAGTTGCTCCTCAGGGGATAATTCTCCCCCCAAGCTAACCTTCTGACCGACCTGCGGATGAAGATTCCGCTGGTCGGCTCACTTGGGTTCGTGCCTTGGACCAGAACTTCTTACCATCTGCTGACCAACGTTTCCTTTTCCTCCCACCGACTCCACGTTCACGTGGAGACAGGATTCGTCGAGGTTTGCATCTATGCAATGGTGTCGTTTCCTCTTGACTAGTCTGTTGCTCAGTGGAGTGGTGCTGCCCCCTCTTGTGGAGGCGGCGTCTCCGAGCATAGGCGGTATTACTCCCCGCGGCGTGCAACGCGGCATGCAAGCCGTGGTGCTATTCAACGGTGTCCGCCTGAGCGATGCTCAGCAGGTCGTGACGTATCAACCGGGCCTGAGTGTCGCCAAGCTCGAAGTAGTCAACGACAATCAGGTGAAAGCGACGCTGCAAATCGCGCCGGATTGCCCCTTGGGCGGACACGCATTGCGTCTACGCACCGCGACGGGCATTTCCGAACTGCGAACCTTGTGGGTGGGACCGTACCCCATCGTTGAGGAGAAGGAATCCAACAGCGACTTTGCTTCGCCGCAGAAGGTACCGCTGAATGTGACCGTTCACGGCGTCGTCACCAATGAAGATGTCGATTACTTCGCCGTCGAACTGAAGAAGGGGCAACGTCTGTCGGTCGAGGTCGAGGGAATGCGGTTGGGGACGACGTTTTTCGATCCGTACATTGCCATCCTCGACAGCAAACGCTTCGAGTTGGCCTCGTCGGACGATACGCCGCTGCACCTGCAAGACGGCCATTGCTCCATTGTGGCCCCCGAAGACGGCACCTACATCGTGCAGATCCGCGAAACGTCTTACGGCGGCAATGGTTCGTGTGTGTATCGCTTGCACATCGGCTCGTTCCCGCGGCCGGCGATGGCCTACCCGGCCGGGGGGCGAGTCAATGAAGAAATCGAAGTCCGCTTCCTGGGCGATCCGACCGGCGATCTGAAGCAGAAATTCAAGCTCCCCGTGACGCCCAACCCCGACTTCGCCGTGTTCCCCCAGGATGCCGGCGGCATCGCCCCTTCGGGCAATCGCTTCCGGGTCAGCGACTTCCCCAACGTCCTGGAAGTGGCCCCGAACCAAAACCACGCTCAAGCGACCGTAGGCACGCTGCCTTGTGCCTTCAACGGCATCATCAGCCAACCGGGCGAAGCAGATCACTTCCGCTTCACGGCGAAAAAGGGGCAGGTGTACGACTTCCGCTGCCATGCTCGTCGGCTTGGCTCACCGCTGGACCCCGTGATGACGTTGTTTGCGTTCAACGGCGGAGGGTTAGTTGCCAACGACGACTCGGGCGGCCCCGACAGCTACTTCCGTTACACCATCCCCAACGATGGCGAATATGTGCTGCAAATCACCGACCACCTGCGGAAAGGTGGCCCGAACTACGTCTATCGCGTGGAAGTGACACCGGTGCAACCGTCGATGACTTTGTCGGTGCCCTACGCAGTGCAATTTTCGCAAGAACGCCAAGTCGTGACCGTGCCCAAGGGGAATCGCAACGCGGTGCTGCTGTCGGTGGCTCGCAGCGACTTTGGTGGCGAAGTGCAACTGAACTTCGAGCAATTGCCGCAACAAATGACTTGGGCCAGCGAACCGATCGCGGCCAACATGACGATCGTTCCGGTGGTACTCGAAGCCGCGGCAGATGCCCCCACTGCCGGTACGCTGGCCAACATCGTAGGGAAGCATGCCGATCCGAAGGTGAACATCCCCTCGCGGTTCGTCCAGTCGGCCCAATTGGTCTACGGTCCCCCGAACAACACGGTTTATTGGCAAAAGTCGGTCGATCGCCTTGCGGTCGCGGTAGGCGAGCCCGCGCCGTTTCGCGTTAGCATTGTCGAACCGAAAGTCCCGTTGGTGCAAAATGGTTCGATGCAACTGAAGATCGTCGCGGAACGTCAGGCAGGATTCAAAGGCCCCATCACGGTCCAACCGCTGTACAATCCGCCAGGCATCGGTTCGGCCGGCGCGGTGACGATCCCCGCGGATCAGAACGAAGTCTTTCTGCCGATGAACGCCGCCCCGAACGCTCAGGTGCGGA
>CALEEC010000066.1 GCA_937949245.1 uncultured Gemmataceae bacterium
ATCGATGTCGCGTTGGTCAAGCCCGGCGATGAGGTGGTCTTGAGTACGCGTTCGGGGATGGCGATACGCTTTTCCGAAAGCGATGCTCGGCCGATGGGGCGCAACACTAAGGGCGTCAAAGGGATTCACTTAGCGTCGGGAGATGAACTTGTCGGCATGGTGGTGGCGGATCCCGAAGGGTATCTGCTGACCGTGTGCGAAAAAGGCTACGGCAAACGCACGCCCTTCGGTGCGAACACTGCCAACGACCCATCGGAAGAGGACGGCAACGAACTGGCTCATCTCGAAGAGGGTGGCTCCGAGGAAGTACCAACGGATGCCTCTAGCAGCGAGGCTGGCATGGAGAACAGCGAGGAGGAAAGCGGCGACGAAACGAAAGATCGCTCGGCGATGCGTTATCGCAAACAACGTCGTGGCGGTAAAGGCTTGCGTGACATCCGCACCAGCGAACGCAACGGCTGCGTGGTGCGTATCGCATCGGTGCGCGACGGGGATGAGGTGATGCTGATCACGCAACAAGGGATGGTAAATCGTATCAAAGTCGCGGAAGTCCGCGTGGTCGGCCGAAACACCCAGGGCGTGCGTTTGATCCACCTGAACGAAGGCGACCGTGTCGCGACCATTGCCAAATTGGCGAGCGAAGACCTGCCGGAAACCCCGATCGAGGAACCGCTGGCTGCCACTTCGACTTCGGCAACTCTGGCCGGTGACACCGAATCGGGAACCGGAGAGGACGAATCCCGCGGCGTGGCCCATCCGCCCCACGAATGAAGTCACGCGAAAAGCGACATGAACTACCTCAGCGGCCGAATCATGACGCTACCAGACAATCCCAATGACCTCAACGCCGTTTCGGTTCGCGTTGCCTTCGCATCGGCCCCGCTCCATGGGAGGAGCAGCCCCGTGTTTCCAGACGGGCATCATCGATACGGAGTCTGGCTCGCAGGTGGTTCAACAAAGGGGACCATTTTCCCGCGACCGAACTTTCCGTCGCTTGCCATTTGGTGCATTTTCGGGCGACGAATTCCCAGCTCGATGCTATCTCTGCGGCAGGCACGATCGGTTTTTGTTGGCGACGACGTAAACACTCTTCCCGATAAGCCACGGAAAGATTCTCGGCTATCCAATGTTCATAGTGGGCGATCCACTGGGTGAGCCGAACCAGCAGCGTCCGTGCAGTTTGCCAAACGCGAGCATCGATCGGCGTCTGAAAAGAGAGCAAGCGATTGGCTTCGTGAATGCCCAGAAAGTTGTCGGTCGGCGACCACTGCGGCACGAAATCGAAGCGACGCAAAAACACACTGCCGCGGTTGGCTTCGGAGTAAGCACAACCAAAACCCCACAGCCAGACTTGGCCTCCCGACTCTACCGCTGCGGTATATAGGCTGCTTCCCGAACTGGCGTCTGCAGGACGATAACGACACATCCCCAGCTCCAGAAGGACATTCCCTTGCTGCCGCTTGATGTCTTGTCCCCAACACCAACACTGTTGATCGAACAACTGCGTCGCAAAACGCCGGAATTGCGTGTAGGAATGCTGGCTCGCCAAGGGAACTGCCGTAGAAAGGTGGGTCATGCCGAAGTTCCCCCGTCCTCACTTTTCCCATCATTTAGGTTTTACTAAAGAATCCAAAGTTTAACTAAATTATAAGACAATCCCTCTTCAAGAAAAGAGGAACTTCGAGGCGACGGGGAACTGTCGCGAGATCGAGCCAAGGGAACGAAGAAGCGTAGGCGAGTTGTTGGGGGAACGACGGAGAGGAGAAACGAAATTATACCCCGTCGTGAGATAGATACTGAAACCGCGCGAAGAAGTTCTCGAAGTGCTTTTCCTCGGGGATGGATTGCGGGAGAATGGCGAGAGGTACAAGTTCCATCGGGGGATCGATCATGACGACCGAGAATAACGAAACGCGGCGAGAGTTTCTGCAGCAGGGGCTAGCCGCCACGGCAACAATCGCGGCAAGCGCCACAGTTTTGAGCGAAGAGGACAACCGTCACGGTCTGCCGACCCGACCTTTGGGAAAAACGGGAGTTCGTGTGTCGATCCTTTGTTTAGGCGGTTGGCACATTGGTTTGATCAAAGACGAGAAGGAAGCGATCCGCATCATGCACACGGCGATCGACGAAGGGCTGACCTTTTTCGACAACGCCTGGGACTACCACATGGGCGGATCGGAAGAAGTCATGGGCAAAGCGTTAGCCGAGGGAGGACGCCGCAAAAAGGTTTTTCTGATGACCAAAAACTGCGCTCGAGACGCCAAGGGAACTCGGCAGCATCTGGAAGACAGTCTGCGCCGTTTGCGAACGGATTATCTCGACTTATGGCAATTTCATGAGATCAACTACGACAATGACCCGGAATGGATCGTCGAACAAGGTGCCTTGGCCGAGGCGTTGAAGGCCCAGAAAGAAGGGAAAGTGCGTTTCCTCGGCTTCACGGGGCACAAAGCGCCTTGGATTCACCGCAAGATGTTGGAAGTGCACTCTTGGGACACGGTGCAAATGCCCATCAATGCTTGCGATCCGTTTTATCGCAGTTTCATCAAGGAATTGCTCCCCGAACTGGCGAAGCGGCAGGTAGGGGCCATCGGCATGAAGAGCCTCGGCGGAGGTGCGTTGCCGACAGGGGGGAAGTTCGCGGCCAATAAAGTTTGCACGGTTGAGGAGGCACGACGATTCGCTCTGTCGCAGGACATCGCGTCCTTGGTAGTGGGCATCGATTCGATGGAGGTACTGCAACAAGATCTCGCGATGGCTCGCCAATTCCGACCGATGAGTCAAGAAGAGGTCGCGGCATTGATGGCGAAGGTGAAGCCTGTCGCCGGCGATGGACGGTTTGAACATTTCAAATCGACGCAGTTGTTCGATGGCCCGTACCATCGTCAGCAACACGGATTTGACATCTAGGAAGGTGCATAAAATGCGATAGGAGGCCGGCCACTCTTCGCCGCAACCTCTTATCGATTTTTCTGCCCATCCACGGTTGCCAAGGGTCGGTTCACTTCCCCGAGAAAATTACGTTTCCGGGGCCAAGGAGCATTTCTAGTTGATCGACGGCCAGGGTGGCGGGATTGACGAACATCTCTTCGCTCAGCTTGAACGTCGCGTATTTGCCCACCGCGTCGGCCAAACGCATATAGACGGTACAGTTTCCCCTGGCCGTTCGCAAGAGCCGAGCTACGGCTTCGACCGTATCAGGAGTATGCTGGGTCAGGTCGAATTGTAAGACGAGTCCTTTAGTTAATTCTTTCTTCGCTTGCTCTAGGCTAAACACTTTGTTCAAAATCAGAATCGGTTCCTCTCGGTCGCTCGGTTCTAAGGTCGCTTCAGCGAGACAGATTCGATCATCGACGAATTCTTCTTTATACTGAGCGAAAGTGTCTGGCCACATCACGCATTCGGCCGAGCCGGTCAGGTCTTCGATCTTGCAGCGGACATAGCGTTTGCCCGTTTTCTTGCTGCTGAAGTAACGAATCATGGTCATCATGCCGCCGATACGAACTTCGCTCCCGGCATTCGCCGTTCGCAACGATTCGCAACTGTGCGTGGCATAACGTCGCAAATCCGCATCATACTGGGCTAACGGATGACTAGAAAAGTAAAAGTCTAAGACTTCTTTCTCCCGCTTCAGCTTTTCCGTTTCGGACCAAGCCGGCACATCGGGCAGTGGTTCGCGGGGCGAAGTAGACGCGTGATTGGCCTCGCCCGATTCGTCGAGCAAGTCGAAGAAACTCATCTGCCCCCGACGTCGATCGGCTTGACGATCCGAAGCTGCCTGGATCGCTCGTGGCAGGGCAGCCAAGACTTGAGCACGATGACCGAAGTCATCCATCGCACCAGCCATGATCATTTTCTCGATGGCTGCCTTAGAGACGACCTTCAGATCGATCCGCTCACAGAAATCGTACAAGTCGCGGAAGGGCCCCTTTTGTTTGCGGCATTCGACGATCGCTTCCGCTGCCCCTCGGCCAAGCCCCTTGATGGCCGTCAAACCGAAGACGATTTTTCCATCAACCACCGAAAAATCCGCTTCGCCCTGGTTGACGTTCGGGGCCAGCACCTCGACGCCCATGGCTCGCGCGTCGGCGATGTGTTCTACTAGCAAATCGCGTTTGTTGCCTTCGTCCATTTCCGATGACAACAAAGCTGCCATGAACTCCGGCGTGTAGTGCCGCTTCAGATAGGCCGTCTGATAGGAGACATACGCATAAGCCGCACTGTGCGATTTGTTAAATCCGTAGCCACCGAATTTCACGATCAGTTCAAAGATCTCATCGGCTTTTTCTTTCGACAGTCCGCGTTCTTGGGCACCTTGAATGAAGTCTGCTTTGCGTTCGTCGATGATTTCTTGTTTCTTTTTGCTGATGGCTTTGATGCAGGCGTAGGCTTTAGAAAGCTCGATTCCCCCGAGGCGATTGAGCATCCGCATCACTTGTTCTTGATACACCATCACGCCGTGGGTTTCGCCCAAAATTTCCTCCATGACCGGGTGCGGGTAGGTCGGCTGTTTCCGGCCGTGCTTGCAATCGATGTACTCATCCACCATACCACCTTCCAACGGGCCGGGACGATACAACGCGGTGCAAGCGATGATATCGCGGATGTTGTCGGGACGCATCCGTTTGAGTAACATGCGGATGCCCTCCGACTCGAATTGAAACACCCCTTTGGCATCCCCCCGTTGTAGGAGTTTATACGTTTCTTTGTCGTCGAGGGGGATCTTGTAAGGGTCAATATCGATGTTCCTCGTCTTCTTGATTAGACGAATCGTATGGTTGACCAACGACAATGTGCGTAGCCCTAGGAAGTCCATCTTCAACATGCCGACCTTTTCCAGATCGCCCATGACCCATTGGGTGGCGATAACCGATTCCCCCGACTTGCTTCCGCTGTCGTCGCCT
>CALEEC010000067.1 GCA_937949245.1 uncultured Gemmataceae bacterium
CGGCCGGGGTGGGTGTTTGTCGCTTCGTTGCTGCCCTTGATTCCGTTGTTGGGGATCGGCTTGAAGATCACGCCGAACTTCCGCCCCGTGGGCGATCTGAATGCCCGTGCCGACAGTGTCCGCGGTCTGGAAGTGATTCAATCGCACTACACCGCGGGAGAAACTGGGCCGACGACCGTGCTTTTGGCCAGTCGTAGCGATTGGAACTCTCCCGCGGGGAAAGAGTTGATCGCGCACCTGAGCCAAGGCTTTCTATTTTTGCCGAACGTTGCCGAGGTGCGCAGCCTGACGCAACCTCTGGGCAAACCGCTACCCCATACATCTTCCGAGACGACCACGCCCCCCACCACGAGCAAGCCGATCACGACGAATTTCACACGCTGGCTGGGCAAAGCCCAAGCGAATCTCGACCAATGGGTTCTCGACGCGACCCGGCAAGCGGCCGAGAAACACTATCTGGCGACGATCCACGACGACCACGGGCCGATGCATGTGACGCGGTTGGACGTAGTGTTCCGCAGCGATCCGTTCGATGCAGCGAGCATCGAGACACTGACGCTGATCGAAACCTGGATGCGGGAATTCCTCCCTCTGCGTGCGTCCGAAGTGCAGATCCAACAGGCGGAATGTTTCGGCGTCACGGTGCATACCCGCGACATGGCCGAGGTCGTGGCTCGCGATCGCCGGGTCGTCAACAGTTTGGTGACCGTAGGCGTGATGTTGATCTTGCTAGTGCTGGTCCGCCGTTTGTGGCTGGCAAGCTACTTGCTAGGCACCGTCCTGCTGAGTTACTACGCGACCTTGGGGTTGACGGCATTGTTCGCGACGTACCTGACCGGGCGTCCGTTGGGGCAGATCGAGTGGCGGGTGCCCTTCTTTCTGTTCACGATCTTGGTGGCCGTGGGCGAAGATTACAACATCTTGTTAGTGACGCGGATCTTGCAGGAACAGAAGCGCCTCGGGCTAACCGAGGGCGTCCGCCGGGGATTGGCCGCGACTGGGGGCACTATCACCGCGTGTGGTCTGATCATGGCCGGCACGTTCGGCACCTTGATGTTGGCCCAACTATCGACGCTGATGCAGATCGGATTCGCTTTGGGCGTGGGGGTGCTGCTGGATACGTTCCTGATCCGTCCATTGCTGGTACCGTCGTTCCTGATGCTGGTCTGGCGTCTGCGTAGCAGCGAAGAACCGAAAGCCCGAATACCGGCGACGTTGCCGCTACGGCGTACCTTGCCCCCCCTCCGCCGCGCGGGCTAGGGTGAAGCGGTAGCCTCGCTAATTCGGGATGCTAAGAGCCGACGACCGTGGTCGTCGGAGGATTTGCACTCCCTCCGGCGACGGACGTCTGTCTGCCGGCTCGCCGCGTCAACGAAACTCCGGTGACGGACGTTGACAGTTCGCCAAAAACCTCCGCCGACAGACGTTGACAGTTCGCCGATTCTCCACCCCCCGCTTATTTCTCCTTGGTCAGAACGATGAGTGCCGTTTTGCTGTCGGGTTTCGAGGCGAACTCTTTGGGGCGCGGTTCCCCCGGACGAGTCAGACAGATGGTCAGAGTGTCGCCCTCGATCTTGTAGATGCCCAGGGAAGTTTTGCCGTCCATCTCCTTGAAGTTGATCTCGGCCGGCTTTTTGCTGCCGTCGGTTTCGATGGTCAGTCGATCTTGCTTCGGACCGCCGGATGTGGTCATAATGTGACCTTCAAACGTTAAGGTCATCTTGGTGGTCATCGGATCGGTGTCGACGTTACCGGCAATGATTAGCGTTTTGACTTTCCATACTCCCTTGAGAGCTACAAGATCCTTCTCGTCGGCCTGTACCGTGCCGAATTGAGCCAGTAGCCACAGTCCCAGCGCCAAAGCGGACATGCGTTGCCATTTCATTGAAAATCCCTTTCTTTGCCAAAACGGCTCCCGGTGAGTCACGATTGCTTCTAACACCCTAGCAAGTCTCCGGCGTCGGGCAAGCGTTTCGTCGATTCGGAAGCCAATTCGTTTCAGAAATATTCGCGATCCTCCCCCTTCCCTCTCCATTCCAAGGTGATTGTCGCGGCCACCTTACCCTGAAAGGAGGGATATTTGTGGCCGTCTCGCTCTATCGGAGGGAACATTCGCCGCCCTGTTTTAGAGATAATCGCAGGAATCGATTGCGGAAATCGGTGGCATTGGCAGTATAGTATAATGAAGCGAACTTGTCTTGACCGGCTCGGGAAACTCCGAGGAGGGCCAACTGTGTCGCGTTCGTTATCTCGTGGTCAAGCGATCGTGCTGGGATTCGTCGTGTTGATCGCTTTGGGCGGGGCCGCGTGGTCGGTGTGGGCTATTGGCACTCGCCAAGGCTTGTGGAACGACACCTTCACCGTGCGTGTCGGTTTCTCGAACGTACATGATATTGGCGAAGGAACGCCGGTGCGGTTACGCGGAGTCGAGGTCGGCCGAGTGACCGCGATCGAATTTGCCGATGCCCCTGCTGCAGGGGAGCCGCCGATCTGGCTGTGGCTATCGATCGATCAAAAGTATTTCCGCTACCTCCATGCCGACGCGAAGGCATCGATTCGCAGCAAAAGCCCGTTGGGAGGCTATCTGATCGCGATCGATCCAGGGACGCCGAGTGCTGGTCCTTTCCAGGGCGAGGTGCTTCGCGGTCAAGTGACGCCGGATCTGCACGAAGCCGTGGCCCAATTGACCGCCGTCGCTAGCCGGGCCGAGACGATGGCCGCAAAAGCGGAATCGGCCCTCGACGAATTTCGCTCGCGCAACGGCACCGTGCAAAAGTTGTTGAAAGACGATGACCTCTACCAAGATCTGAAAAGCATCGCCCAAGAAGCACGCTCTCTGGTCCGCAACGTGGATCAGACCCTGGGAGCGGTTCGCAGCGAAGTCGATGGGCTGAAAACCTTCGTGCGCAGTGGTCAAGAAACGGTCGATGCGATCCGTCAAGATGCCGAAGCGATGAAGAAATTGCCGATCGTCGGTTCGTATGTCGAAGATCCGGTGGATGTGTTGATTCGGCCGAACATGCGCCGGGAACGGCGCTGGGCGGGGACGCAATCGCTGTTTGAACCGAACAGCGCGATTCTGACCGACACGGGGCGTGCTCAGGTGCTCGAATGGGCCAATTGGCTCAACGGCAATCGGCACAAGCGCTCGGAGATTGTGGTAGCGGTGTACGCGGATCCGAAAAATGAGGCGTTATCCCCGGCAGGCTTGGTCAATCTGACACGGTCGCAGGCGGAAGCAATCACCGAATTGCTGAAAGAGCAGAGCGTCCACAAAGTCGGTTGGCCCACCCGGCGGAAAGTGACGCCTATCGGCATGGGGGCGCGTCCCTCGCCCATGACCGAAACCGAGAAAATACCCGCCGCTCGGGTGGAAGTGCTGTTTTTCTTGCCCTCGGAATAACTGCTTGTGCATCTCCGAGGTGCCCCGATCTGTCACACGAGGCCCGTTGCCGCGATGGACGAACTCGCTGATCCTTCCTTGCAGCCGCGATTGATGTTGCTGTTCCATTACTGTCGGCTGCAATTGCCCGGAGTCCAGTTGAGTTGGCCTGTCTTTCGCGAGCATCTGGCCCGGACGCTGCAATTGTTTCGCAAGAAGTCGGCTCAGCCGGTTGCCGCGAGTGCATACCTGCAACAGTTCTACGCCATCGATTGGTTCTTGTGCTGTGGTTGCTTGGAGCGGAGCGAACGCGCTTGGGAAATGCTCTTCGCTCTGAAAACGGGGCGATCCGATTGTCTGCTGATCGATGCCTTGCGTGCTCGAGCGGTGCGTTTGTTTCCCCGCGATGAGGAAAGGCAAGAAAGTGCCGTCAGCGAATTTTGGAGCCACTTGATCGTCTCGGAATCGCCCCAGTCGTTGCCGATCTTGGCACGGTACGATGGTCAACGGCCGTTGGCGCCGTGGTTGATCCGCGTGTTTCAGAATTGGCACTTGTCGGCCCTGCGCACCCGTTCCGGCGAACAAGCCTTGCCTGACGAAGAGATCGGCCTACCTCTTCCTCCGTTACCGACCGAACCGCGTTGGCATGAGGCGTTCTGCCTGGCTGCTCGAGCTTGGCTGGCCGAACTGACCGATGAGGAACGCTTGGTCTTGGGCTTGCGTTGGCGTTACCGCATGAGTCAACGCGAAGTCGCGGGGTTGTTGGGGATTCACGAAGGCAACGTCACCCGTCGGATCGACAAGTTACGCGACCGCTGCTTGGAACGCATTGGCCAAGCGCTGGTCGAACAAGGGTGGACCGGCGATAACTTGGAGGAATACATCTTCACCGAAATGGGCAGTCTCTTGATGGACGATCCCCGCTTGTCGGCCGAGCAACTTCAGCGATTGATCCGGGCCAAAGGCAAAGAACTGCCGGCGACACCAGTCGAAGGATAAGGACGACCTAGTCTCCCTTCCTTTTTGGAGGAAATCAGCCACCTTGCGAAACGCTTAACTTCGAGGCGACGGTCGTCCGCCACTTTGCAAGTCCGCGGGACAACCCATCTTTACGCCCGGACGCATCCAGTCAAGCCGCCGATGGCGATGATTCGCTCCGATGCGTTCCTCTTTCCCACTCGTTGGAACCTTCGTGCATTGCAATCGGGGCATTTCTCCTTACAATTGCACCAATGCTACTACGTTCCAACACCCTGCGGCGCTACTACCATGATTGTGGAATTTTTCTCCGCGGCAATTGGCACTGTCGCTGCCCTCA
>CALEEC010000068.1 GCA_937949245.1 uncultured Gemmataceae bacterium
AGGAGTTCAAAGGCACCGGCAACATGGAGCTGCATCTCGACCGTCGATTGGTCGAGAAACGCGTTTACCCGGCTATCGATGTGAATCGCTCGGGCACCCGCAAGGAAGAACTCCTGTTGCATCCCGAAGAACTCGAGCGTATCCGCATCCTTCGCCGCGTGTTGTCGGACATGAACCCCGTCGAAGCGATGGAATTGCTCGTCAACCGGGCGAAACGCACCAAGTCCAACGCCGAATTTTTGATGAGCATGAATCTTAGTTGATCCGCGATTAGCCGTCGCTACCAGAATCGTCGAATCCGCGAACGATGGGGGAATTTTCCCCTATCGCTCGCGGATTCTTGGTTGACGGACTGCCGAATACGCCAGCCGGCTGCGTATTCCCAGAAAACATGCGGATGGTTGTGTATTCGTGGAGAACACGCAAACTGGTTGCATGTTCTCTGGTTTCAGCGAATATGCGAGTGAATTCGGACTCTCGGCGAACACGCGAGCAGGTTTCGTATTCCCCGTGGCCCGATCGGCACTGGCCGATCCATCACTTCGGTTTCGCAGTATTGGCCGACGCTGCTAGCTTGGCTTGCCGAATCTTCTCCAACAAGTTGTGCTTGGCCGTCGCCCCATCGACGAGTGTCGCTGGAGCATTGGACGGCCCCGGGGCCGGTGGCATCGTTCCGCCCAACGCCTCGGCCGGCATCGCCAAGGTCGTACTGCTGCTGATGGAGGTCGATTCTTCCAGCATTCCGCCATCCATCGCTTTGCGTTGCTGCTCACTGGGGGTGACGCCGAACATCTCCAGCATTTCGGAGCCGCGTACCGTGGTTTCGATCCGACAACACACGATGTTTTGATACGGGACGAAGAATCCGCGGCCTTCGTCGGTGCTACCACCGAAGCGTCCGCGAAACACAAGAAACTCGCGTTCGAAGCGGAGTAACGTATCCACGCATACGTCCGCTCCACTCGTGAGATTCAACACCAACTTCGAGTGATAATGCTCGGGGATGAGTTTGAATAATTCGATCCAATCTTCTTTTTGCATAAGACAAGGCTCCGAACAAAGGCGAATGGCGAGTAATTTTAGACTATCATTGAGCCAGGATGATTCCAATCGATTTTGGCAAAAGTATCGAGAAAATCGGGCTTTCGCCCGTGCTGGTGGGCAGTCGCCCGTTCGACGGCTAAACTGTAGGCTTGCCTACTGGCCGAGATCTTGTGGTCAGCTTGCGTGGGAGAGGAGTGCATGACCCCTAAGGTAATCTTAGCGATGATCAAAGAAAAGGAAGTTCGTGCCGTCGATCTGCGGTTCATGGATTTCCCGGGGCAGTGGAAGCACTTCACCATTCCCGCCGAGCGATTGGATGAACGGGTGTTTGAAGAAGGACTAGGGTTCGACGGCTCGAGTGTCCGCGGTTGGCAACGGATCAATGAATCGGATATGCTCGTCATCCCCGTGCCTGACACGGCATTTCTCGACCCCTTTTGCCACGAACGGACCTTGTCGCTGATCTGCAACGTCCAAGATCCGCTGACTCGCGAAGACTACTCCCGTGATCCGCGGAACGTCGCTCGCAAAGCCCTGCACTACATGAAATCGACGGGAATCGCGGATACTGCCTACTTTGGCCCTGCCTTAGAATTCTATTTGTTCGATGAGATTCGTTTCGGTCAGAACACCCACAGCGGATATTACTTCGTTGATAGCATCGAGGGCCACTGGAACACCGGTCGCGAGGAACAGCCCAACCTCGGCTACAAAATTCGTTCGCGGGAAGGCTATTTCAGTTGTCCGCCGACCGATGCTCTGAACGACCTACGCACCGAAATGATGTTGGCGATGGAACAATGCGGTCTGAAAGTCGAAGGACAGCATCACGAGATCGGCTCCGCGGGGCACGGAGGCATCGATCTGGAATTTGCCGACTTGGTGCAGATGGCCGACAATGTGCTGAAGTACAAACACATCGTCAAGAACGTGGCCCGCAAGCACGGCAAAACTGCGACCTTCATGCCCAAGCCGTTGTATGGCGAAAACGGTGTCGGCATGCATGTACATACGTCGTTATGGAAAGATGGCAAAAATCTGTTCGCCGGCTCGGGGTATGCGGGATTATCGGAATTGGGACTGTACGCCATCGGTGGCCTGCTGAAACACGCGCCGGCATTGTGTGGTTTTACCAATCCGACGACCAATTCCTACAAGCGTTTGATTCCCGGATTTGAAGCCCCGGTGCATCTGGCGTACAGTCGGCGCAATCGCTCCGCGGCGATCCGCATTCCGGTGTATTCGTCGCAACCGCAGACACGCCGCATTGAATATCGCTGCCCCGATGGAGCGGCCAATCCCTATCTGGCGTTCGCGGCCATGTTGATGGCCATGCTCGACGGTATTCGCAACAAAATTCATCCCGGTCCGCCGTTGGACAAAGACATTTACGATCTCGAATCGGAAGAATTGCAAGGTGTGCCGTCCACTCCCAAGACGTTGGAGGAAGCCCTCGATCACTTGCGGCACGATCACGCCTTTCTGCTGCAAGGCGAAGTTTTCACCCCGGATGTGATCGATACCTGGATCTGGTACAAACGCGAAATGGAAGCGGAGCAAATCCGCCTCCGACCGCATCCGTATGAATTCGCCTTGTACTTCGATATGTGATTGCCTCGCGGCCGTCTGCACCGGCTGCGTGGCTCGATGAGTGTTTGGTTGCCTCCAAGGTAGCGCTGCCGTACCGTCCGTCGCTCGAGCAAAGGCTTTCGCAGTGAGCGTTTGCCGCTGTCGCTGCGAAAAGCGGTAGGACTTCATCGAATCGACGCAATCCGCTCATTTCGCACCTTGACGACATTCGATGCGTCTCCGATACCAATACTCAGTGTTTCCATCGTCGCGTTTGTCTAGGGAGAGAGACAGCACCGATGTCCAACATCAACGTCCGGCAGCAAGCGATCAGCACGATCGCCAATGCCAAACACAAGCTCGATCGCATCAATTTCCGCGGCAACCAACTGAAAGACCTCTTCGGCAAGAACGTCTTCAACGAAGCGGTCCAACGGGAGATGCTGCCCAAACCAGTTTTCCGCGCTCTGCAAAAGACGATCAAACAGGGGGCACCGTTGGACCCGGCAATTGCCGACGCAGTGGCCAACGCGATGAAGGACTGGGCGTTGGAACGCGGCGCGACCCACTTCACGCACCTGTTCCAACCGATGACCGGCCTAACCGCTGAGAAGCACGATAGCTTTCTGTCGCCGACCAGCGAAGGCCGAGCGATCGCTGAGTTTTCCGGCAAAGAACTGATTAAAGGCGAACCGGATGCGTCGTCGTTCCCTTCTGGGGGAATTCGTGCGACGTTCGAGGCACGCGGCTACACGGCTTGGGATCCGACCAGCCCGGCGTACATTTTGGAAAACCCCAACGGATCGACCTTGGTCATTCCGACCGCCTTCGTCAGTTGGACCGGTGAGGCATTGGACAAAAAGACGCCGTTGCTGCGTTCGATGGAAGTACTCTCGACCCAAGCTCTGCGAATTCTCCGGCTATTCGGCAACAAAGAAGCCAAGAAAGTCTTCACCACCGTCGGGCCGGAACAAGAATACTTCCTGATCGACAAAAACTTTGTCTACGCTCGGCCGGACCTGATCAATGCCGGTCGCACCTTGTTCGGTGCTCCTCCGCCCAAGGGCCAAGAACTGGAAGATCAATACTTCGGCGCGATTCCCGAACGGGTACTGGCCTACATGGCCGAGGTCGAAGCGGAACTATTCAAACTCGGTGTGCCGGTCAAAACGCGTCACAACGAGGTGGCCCCCAGTCAATACGAAATCGCGCCGATCTTTGAAGATTCCAACCTGGCGACCGATCACAATCAGTTGCTGATGGAAGTGATGCGCAAGACCGCCGACAAATATGGCCTGGTCTGCCTGTTCCACGAAAAGCCGTTTGCGCGCATCAATGGTTCGGGCAAGCACAACAACTGGTCGATGTCGACCGACACCGGCGAAAACTTGCTGAATCCGGGAGATACGCCCCATGACAACGCGCAGTTTTTGGTCTTCTGCGTGGCTGTCATCCGGGCAGTAGCGAAGTATCCCGAACTGTTGCGGGTATCGGTGGCCAGTGCCGCGAACGATCACCGTTTGGGGGCCAACGAAGCTCCGCCGGCGATCATCTCGATCTTTTTGGGCGATCAGTTGCAAGACATCATCGACCAATTGGAACAAGGTCAACCGAAATCGACCAAGCATGGTGGTTTCATGGAAATCGGCGTCAGCGTGCTGCCTAAGTTGCCCAAAGACGCCGGCGACCGTAACCGCACCAGTCCGTTCGCCTTCACCGGCAACAAGTTCGAGTTCCGCGCCGTGGGTGGCTCGCAATCCATCGCCGGGCCGAATACGGTGTTGAACACCATCGTTGCCGAGTCGCTGGACTACATCGCGACCGAATTAGAAAAGGCAGTCAAGGGGGGCAAAGATCTCAACAAAGCCATCCAAGAACTGTTGCCCAGCATCATCAAGGAAAGCAAGAAGGTGCTGTTCAATGGCGACGGTTACTCCGAGGAATGGCACAAAGAGGCCGAGCGCCGCGGCTTGCCCAATCTGCGGACCACGGTAGACGCCTTGCCGATTGTCATTCAGAAGTCGACCATCGAGTTGTTCAGCAAGTACAAGGTCTACTCGGAACGTGAACTGCAAAGCCGATTCAACATTTTGTGCGAACACTACGTCAAGACTGTCATGGTCGAAGCAAAGTTGACCGCAATGATGGCCAAGACCATGATTCTACCGGCGTCGCTGCGGCATGAAGGGGAGTTGGCCAACGTGGTGGCCAATTTGAAAGCCGCCGGCGTCGAACCGGGAGCAGCTCTGACCGAACTGCAAACCTGCATGGCTTTGGTCAAAGATTTGCAATCGGCCATCGCGGGGTTGGATAAATCGTTGGAGCATCACGCCGAGGGTGGCCCCTACGACCACGCTAAGTACGCTCGCGATCACATCCTCCCGGCGATGGAAGCCGTGCGGTCCGCTGCCGACAAACTCGAGACGGTGGTCGCCGATGATCTGTGGCCCTTGCCGACCTACCGCGAAATGCTGTTCATCAAGTAAACTCATCCGTTTCTCGATCAGATTTAGGACAGTGGTCTTCCAGGAAGCCTCCGGGGTTGGCTTCGAGAACAGAAACCGGATGCTTCCTTGATCCGCCCAGCCCAAGTCTGCTAGAGCTGGGGGCATCCCCTGGTAACAGAAACGGGATGCCTTGGGGTTGCCTGCCTTCGCTTCGATCCCTTGCCGCCCGCCTAGCCAGACCTCGGAAGAATTTCTAGACTATTTTCAGAGCCTCTGGAAGGGCCACCGATGTCTTCGACCTCTCATCGACTCTGCTGGTCGATCCTGTCGTGAAGGAATTTTTTGAGCGTTGCCTGGGATGGCCCATGATCTGCCCTTCTTGCGGATTCGATAATTTCCCCGGACGCGATGAGTGCGCTCGTTGCCTGTTGCCGTTGTGCCAACTCGACCTCCCTACTGGGCAAGATCGCGTCGAAGCCAGTCTGATGAACGATCGTGTGGAATCGCTGCTGACGGTCCCGCCCACGCTGTTGCCCTGCACGACCACCGTCGGCCAAGCAATGACAGTCATGATCGATCGCGAAGTCGAAGCGGTTCTGCTGATCGATGACGCAGGTTGTTTGGTCGGCATTCTGACCGAACGCGATCTGTTGAATAAATTCGCCGGGATTGAACCGTCGCGGTTTCACGAGCCGGTTACCGTTTTGATGACCCGCAATCCCGAAACCATCGCCCCAACCGATTCGCTGGCTTTCGCGTTGCACAAGATGGATGTCGGAGGCTATCGACATTTGCCGGTGGTCATCGATGGCAAACCGATCGGCATGATCACCGTTTTCGAGATTGTCCGTCACGTCTCGCAGCTATGCCGCCATTCGGGCTAGAAGCAAGCCAGTCACAGGGGCACTCTCGGCAGGCGAGCGAGCGAACAGGGCCATTCTCTGCGACCGAGTTGCTCGTACAATATCTTCGAGAGATTTTTTCAGCGTTTTTTTCGGGGACCACAGTAATGACCACCGCGGTGGCCTCGTCGAGGTTGGTCGAGCGTTTTCGGGAGAAGTTTCCGCAATCGGCAGCTCGGCAGGCGCGTGCTCAGGCGTTGTTTCCCAACGGGGTGACGCATGACCTGCGGCATCTGGAGCCGTTTCCCATCTACATCGATCGAGCGGCAGGCTGTCGCAAATGGGCGGTCGATGGCCATGAACTGATCGATTACTGGTGCGGGCATGGGGCGTTGTTGCTAGGGCATTCGCACCCGGCCGTGGTCGATGCGGTGCAAACGCAAATGTCTCGGGCGACGCATCCGGGAGGGTGTCACGATCTGGAAATCGAATGGGGCGAACTGGTACGCCAATTGATCCCCTGCGCCGAGGCCATGCGTTTTACCGGTTCGGGCACCGAGGCGACTCTGATGGCCTTGCGGCTCAGTCGCATTTACACCGGCCGACCGAAATTGCTGAAGTTTCTGGGACACTTCCACGGTTGGCATGATTTTGTCGCGCCCGGTTCCGATCCGCCTTACGATGGTTCGCTGCCGTTGGGCGTTCTGCCGCAGGTGGCTGCCTGCACCGTGACCATCCCCCCCAACGACCTCGAACTGCTCGAAAAAACTTTAGCGACCGACCCCGAGATTGGCGCAGTCATTCTCGAACCGACCGGCGGACACTGGGGCGCGGTTCCCATTCGCCAACCGTTCTTGCAAGGCGTCCGTGAATTGACCCGACGTTATGGACAAGTGCTGATCT
>CALEEC010000069.1 GCA_937949245.1 uncultured Gemmataceae bacterium
TGGAGCAGCGGCGGCAAATTCGATATGCCCATCGTCATGATGACCCCCACCGGAGCGGGCATTCGCGGCAGCATCTATCACTCGCACTCGTTTGAAAGTTGGGCCACCCGACTAGCCGGCTGGAAGATCGTCATGCCTTCCAACGCCCTCGACGCTTACGGGCTGATGTTGTCGGCCATTGTCGATCCCAACCCGGTAATGGTGTTGCTGCCCAAGGCCTTGATGCGGGTACGCGGCGATCGACTGATTCCCGGCGAACCGGAAGATCCCGAGGAACTCAAACGGCGGATTGATGCCCCTGTCGGCGAACAGCGTGCCGGTTGGACGCCCGATTGGCCCGATGTACAACCGTACTTCGTTCCTTTAGGCCAAGCGGAACTCGTCCGCGAAGGGTCGGCCGCTACCGTACTCACCTACGGTCGCCATGTGCCGATCGTGGCGCAGACGGCCGATCTACTGCAGGACGAACTCGGCTATTCCTTCGATGTCCTCGATCTACGCAGCCTGTTCCCCTACGATTGGCCCAGCATTCAGGAAAGCATCCGCAAGACCGGCCGGGTGATGATCCTCAACGAGGACACCGAAGTGACCAACTTCGGCGAACACCTGCTGCGTCGCATCGTCGAAGAGCATTTCTACGATTTGCAAGTTCGACCGCGGATCTTGCAAGGCAAACATGTGCCGGGCATCGGGTTGCATCAGACCTATGAGCAGAACACCGTCCCGCAAGCACCGGCCATCTACGAGATGATGCGCTCTCTGGCCGCGGAACCGGCCTGAAAGGCGGAATCGCTATGGACTTCACACTACCGCAACTCGGCGAGGGGGTCTATGAAGCCGACCTGATTCGCTGGCTGGTCACGTCGGGGACCGTCGTGCGGGCCGGTACGCCGATCGCCGAGGTCATGACCGACAAAGCCACCACCGAGGTGCCCGCTCCGTTCTTCGGCCGAATCGTCGAACTGCTGGCCGAGCCGAACTCGAAGGTGCGTATCGGACAAATCCTGTTGCGTTACGAACCGCTGGGCGAGTTCGCCCCAGTGGTGGACACCGCATCGGCTGCAGCAACCGCGGCGTCGGCCCCAGCAATTGCGGCGTCATTCCCCACAGCTTCGGCACTAGCCGCAGGAGACTCGGCGTCATTCCCCACAGCTTCGGCATTGGCACAGGGGGCTTCCACTGCGGTTCCCGCGGGGGCTGGGGCGGTGTCGGTGTCTACGGTTTCTGGGGCGGTGCCCACGACTGCGATGCTGGCCGGTGCAACCTCCCCCGCATCGATGCCCATCGCTGGAACCACGTCGCGGAGTCCGGGGAGTGCTGGTGCTGGGCTGCACGGCAACGGCAGTTCGTCGGAGACCTCCGTGCCGCGCCCCGCAAGTTCGGCGATGCCCCCGGCGGCCGCTCCGTCGGTGCGACATTTGGCCCGTAAGTTGGGAATCGATCTAGCGCAGGTACACGGATCGGGGCCGGGAGGGCGGATTTTGCTGGACGACTTGGCCCAATACCTGCAACAGCAGCGCCCCATCGGTCCACCGCCCACTACGACTGCGGAGGCTTCGACCGATCGGCTCGACATCGACTTGGGCAAGCCGGGCACTCGCGTCAAACTCGCCGGGCTACGCAAGAAAGTGGCCGATCACATGACGCATTGTCGCAACACGGTGCCGCAGTACACCTACATCGATGAATGCGAAATCACCGATTTAGTTAAACTGCGGTCGTCGCTCAAAGAACCCTTCCGCCGACGAGGCATCAAGCTGACGTATCTGGCCTTTTTCGTCAAAGCCGTCGCCGGGGCGCTGAAGGAAGTGCCCTTGGCCAATGCCTCGCTGGACGAAGCGGCCGGCGAAATTGTGTTGCACGATCGCTACCACATCGGCATCGCGGTGGCCGTCTCGGGAGGACTGATCGTGCCGGTGATCCGCGACGTGGACCAAAAGGATCTGCCAACGATTGCCCGCGACATCGAACGGCTGAGCCAAGAAGCCCGCGCTGGCCGAGTGAAACTCGAAGACCTGCGGGGGGGCACGTTCACGGTCACTTCGGTCGGCAGTCTGGGGGGCATGATGGCCACGCCGGTGGTCAATCATCCCGAAGTCGGCATTTTGGGACTGGGCAAGGTGTCCAAACGGCCGATGTACGACGACCGTGGCCGAATTTATCCTGCCGACATGATATTTCTGTCGTTGTCGTTCGATCATCGCGTGGTCGATGGTGCCGTCGCCGCGATCTTCGCCAATGCCTTGATTCGGCGGATGCAAAACCCCGCGACGCTACTGCTGCCCGCCGATTGGCAATGATCGGCCTGCCTATCGAACAGACACTTCGCCGACACGACGAGATTCGCAGCCACGAAGGGCTGACGCCCCCCACTCGGAGAGTTGCAAGAGTCAATCCACCGAGCACGGGCGTCAGCCCGCCGTGTTCCGACACGCTCGGTGAACTGGACTCGCTGCTTTAACTGGACACATCCGGCAGGGGAATCTGACAAGGCGAGCTAACGCCCGCCGCTGGCCAAGGTCGGCTTGACCGTAGCTGCTGAGGAATTTACAAACACTGCTTGGCTTGATGGGGCGATCGAACAGGTCGAGGGAGCGTTGGCTTCATGGATCGGCGCGTGGGAATTTTCGCCACGATCGTGGCCCTCAGCAGCTTGCGCTGGCTGTGGCTGATGCACGGCTGTGCTTTGGATCTCGCCCCCGACGAGGCCCACTACTGGGATTGGTCCCGTCAACTCGACGCCAGCTATTACAGCAAAGGTCCGTTGATCGCATGGCTGATCGCGGCGAGCGTGGAACTGCTAGGGCCATGGTCGCTGCGGCAGACTGGTTCGCTCGTTCTCGCGGTGCGCGCACCGGCCATCGCTTGTGGGGCGTTGCTGCTGTGGGGATTGTGGGAACTGAGCCGGCAAACTTTGCACTCGTCCCGGCTAGCTTGGGCCGTGGTCGGCATTGCTTGTAGTCTGCCGATCGTTTCCGCGGGGTCGATACTCATGACCATCGATGCGCCGTTCGTGGCGCTGTGGACCTGGGCGTTGGTCGTGGGGCATGCGTTCTGGATCGATCGGCGTCGCTGGACTTGGCCGATGCTGGGCGTACTGGTGGGATTGGGACTGCTGACCAAATACACCATGCTGTTATGGCTCGGCTCGGCAGCGCTATTTCTGGCCGCTCGGCCATACCTGCTGGTTCAAGGAGCGTGGCGTGGCACGCTAGGGATCTTGACCATCGCGGGGCTGGCTTGCCTACCGATGCTCTGGTGGAATGCGGCCCACGATTGGATCGGCCTACGCCACGTCGCGGGGCAAGCGGGAGTCGAACCCCATTCGCAGCCAACGACGATCCGGTGGTGGGGACCCTGCGAATATCTGGGCGGACAGTGCGCCTTGTGGCTGGGATTTTGGTTCGCTCTGTGGCTGGCTGCCATCATTCGCTATCGCCCCGGCCGCGAACCTTCGGTCTACTTGGCCTATCTGTGGTGGATGTCGCTGCCGACGTTTGTCGTCTTCCTGCTGGCCAGTGTACGCAAATCGGGCCAAGTGAATTGGCCGGTGCCGGCTTTTCTGGCGGGCTTGCCTTTATTGGTCGCACTACTAGCCGATCTGTTCCCGCGATTATCGCTCGCGGGGCAACGGTGGCTGCGTCGCGCGATGGTGGTTTCTCTAGGGGTGGGAATTGGGGGAACCGTTTTGTTGCACGATTCGCGGCCGGTGTTGCCGTGGTTGTCGGCCTGTTGCGAAGCGGAATCGGAGACACGGCCCACGCCGGTACGTCGGCTCGATCCCACCTGCCGGCTGCGGGGGTGGAAAACTTTAGCCGAAACGGTCCAACGCCTGCGCGATCAGGTGCGTCAACAGCGGCAGCAAGAGGCGATCGTCGCGGCGGATCAATGGACCATCGTCAGCGAGTTGGCGTTTTATTTGCCGGACCAACCGCGGACCTACTCGCTGGCCCGTGCCGCGGCGGGGCGTTACAGTCAGTACGACCTGTGGCATCCCAACCCCATCGATGAGGCGCAAGCCTTCCAAGGTCGATCGTTCGTGTACGTCGGCGAAGAACTCCCCGGTTGGCAACACCGCTTCGAGCAAGTGCAGGGACCGATCCGAGTCACCCATCGGGAAGCAGGCGTAGCCGTGGCAAGCTGGAAAGTCTGGCTGTTGCTCGGATTGCGGGGCGATTTCGCTGACTTGGTGCAAATTCGACCGGAATACTGATCCTCGGTGCCTTGTGCCGAGCGAATCCGTTCCGATCCTAGTCTGGCTGCGGCAGTGTTGGTTCGATCCATCCACGATCGACGCCCCCAGCCCGACGCATTGCTTAGGTGCCGAAGTGAATCGCGTGTCGATCGAATGTGAAACTTGTGGTCATGTGTGGACCATTGCTCGGATTGGTTCGCACTACGAGCGGGAAACGATCGAATCTTCCCCGTGTCCGCATTGTGGTGCGTTGACTTTGACCTGTCGAGAAACCACCACGCCGCCGCGACTACTGTTGACGGCCAGACGCCGGGCCAAGGGATTGGGCCGGGTATTACCGCCTCATGGCACCGAACTGCGTCGTGCGGGTTAGGTTAGAGATGCGCGAATTTTTGTCCGCAGGAACGCTCCCCTGCGCCGGGGCGCGTTCCTGTAGTTTTTGGATGCCGAGGACGATCGTGCAAAATTTTTCGATTTTCTCTGGGAAATTGTCGAAATGCTGCCTACGAATCTATTGCCCTCTGCAGGGGAGAAGAAAACGAAAACACCACAAAGGAGTTTGCACGCATGGCGATTCGTACTCTGCTGGCTACTGTTTTGTCCCTGATCGTATTCGTCGGTGCTACCACGGCGGAAGATAAACCCAAGCCCAAAGCGGCTGCTACTAAGGACATCGTCGACACCGCGGTCGCTGCCGGCCAATTCAAGACCTTGGCCAAAGCCCTGCAAGCGGCTGGCTTGGTCGAAGCTCTCAAGGGCGAAGGACCGTTCACGGTGTTCGCTCCGACCGATGAAGCCTTTGCCAAGATTCCCGAAGAAACTCTCAAGGCTGTTCTGGCGGACAAAGAAAAGCTCACTAAGATTCTGATGGCTCACGTCGTCAAAGGCAAGGCAGTCATGGCCAAGGACGTCGTTGGCTTGAAGGGCG
>CALEEC010000070.1 GCA_937949245.1 uncultured Gemmataceae bacterium
GGTATATGGGGCATTGACATCGGGCAATGCGCCTTGAAAGCCATCCGCCTGCAACAAATCGAAGGGGTCGTCACTGCGACCGCGTTCGACTATGTCGAACATCCCAAAGTTCTTTCGCAACCGGATGCGGACCCGGAACAACTAACCCGTGAAGCACTGGAACAGTTCCTTTCCCGCAATTCTTTGAAGGGGGATCAGGTGGCGATCAGCGTCCCCGGTCAATCCGGGTTGGTACGCTTCGTTAAACTGCCTCCGGTCGAAGAAAAGAAAATCATCGACATCGTCAAGTTTGAAGCCAAGCAGCAAATCCCTTTCCCGCTGGAAGAGGTGGTATGGGATTACCAAAAGATTGGTGCCGGCATCGTCACCGACGGTTTTGCCATGGAAACCGAGATTGGTCTGTTCGCGATGAAACGCGACATGATCAATCGCTATCTGAATTTCTTCTCGTCGGTTAATGTAGAAGTGTACTACGTTCAGATGACCCCATTGGCGTTGTGCAACTTTGTCGGGTACGATCTGCTCAAACGAACTGGTAAGATCGGCGCGGAAGGCGATGCTCCCCCAGAGGATGATCCCCTCGCGGACGATAATGACGCCAAAGGGAAGCAACGCTGCGTGGTGGCCCTCGACATGGGTACGGATGGCTCTAACTTGGTTATCACCGACGGTGCCCGTATTATCTGGCAACGACCGATCCCCGTGGGGGGGAACCATTTCACCCGTGCGTTGACGAAGGAAATGAAACTTACCTTCGCAAAAGCTGAACACCTCAAACGCAACGCGGCTAAGTCACCCGATCTTGCCAAGATCCTCAAGGCGCTGAAACCCGTTCTTACCGACTTCGTCAACGAGGTGCAACGCTCGTTGGGTTACTTCACCAACACCCATCGCGATGCCCATGTCTCCTACATGGTCGGGCTAGGGAACGCTTTTCGTCTCCCCGGTTTACAAAAGTACCTAGCCGAGAAACTGCAACTGGAAGTCCGTAAACCCACGAAGTTTGAACGCATCAGCGGGGAAGACGTACTGGGCCAAGGCACCTTTGCCGAGAACTTGCTGAGTTTTCCCGTCGCCTACGGTTTGGCCATCCAAGGACTGGGATTATCGCGGTTGCAAACCAATCTATTACCGCCGGAAATCACATTTGACCGCAAAGTCCGTGCCAAGAAACCCTGGGCCGCCGCGGCTGCTGCGAGCGTGTTGTTCGGCACCACGGTCCTCGCAATGGGGTATTCCGTCAATTACAGTGCCGTACACGACAAAGCTATCGCCGAGGCCATGGAGAAAGCTTCGCGGACGCTGAAGAAAGTCGCGGATCTCGATGCAGAAATTCAAAAGAAACGGGAAGAGGCCGACAAAACTAAAGAAGACGTTAAAACGATCATCGCGGGGCAAGATGAGCGGCTAAATTGGATTCGCTTGAACGAATTCATCAACGCTTGTTTGCCTACGCCGCCAATGGGGAATATCCCTGCCAACATCCCCGATCGCTACTACCAGACGCGGGAAGGGAAAATCGCCATCGACAACTTCCAACGGCGGCTGCGTGAGGGGATCGATCCGTTGGCTTCTAACAACGATCCGACCCGAGTCGATCTGCCCATGGTCGATGTGGAGACGGTCTACTGTCAATACACTGACAACCTCAAACAGTTCTTCGATAATGCCGAAGCAGAACTGAAAACCAAGAAGATCTTGCTCAGCAAGCAAGACGAAGCGGGGATGCTTCCCGAGGATTACAGTGCTCCCCCGGAAGGAGCCGGTTGGGTGGTGGAGATTCGCGGGGTTACCTACCACAAAGGCGGCCGACAATTCATCAAGGATACCCTGCTACGTAATATCCAGTTTGGCCCCCCGCCTTCGACCCGCAGTCGATTCGCTAACAATCGCACCAGCAACGTCAAACCGGGCACGGGCAAACCTGAAAATCAACCAGTCAATGGTGAAGGTGCGGATCCGATTCGGGATCGCATTACGCATGCATTCCTGTACGATTGCATCGAAGTCAAGCCGGTCAACGGAAATTATCAGACCGTGATGATCGGCAGTAGCATTATCGCTCGTCTCACGCCTCCCAAAGGTGCGGGTAGTAGTTCGACCGGAACCGATGGTTTCGGTGGTCCTGATGGCTCCGGCGGGCCTATGCCTCCTGGTGGTTTGGGGGGAGATACCGGAGGTCGGGGCGGACCTGGCTTCGGAGCCGGTGCAGGGGGATGGGTGCCCCTGGGGATGCCTGGAGCCTCGGGCAGCGGCAACTTCGGTGGGATGGATGGCCCCAGCTTTCCCGGAAGCGATGGCGGACGTCCCCCAGGAATGCAACTGCCTAACTCAGGCACTGGACCTTCCCCCGGTTCGACCCCACCGGCCACCTCGGGGCGTCAACTGCCGAGTCGATGGGAATTTGTGGTCGTGTTCATTTGGCGGGAACCTACGGAAACTCCGCCTGCGGAATCGGATTCCTCCGCGTCCGGTGGTGGTTCCTCAACGCCGTCGATGCCCGCTGGGCCGATGCCGCCGGGAGGCATGCCCCCTGCTCCTCCAGGAACGCTCGGCGGGTCGCGGGGAAGTCGATAAATCCAGCCTATCGGTGCGAATTCTCTTAGAACATTCTGCCTGCGGAGTTGCTGATGAAAGTCGATAAGGAATTTTTGATCAAGCATCACTTTTGGTTGCTCACCGTTCTCACGGTGCCCCTGTTGCTGCTGGCCTTTGTCGGCCTGACTTCGGGAGTTTCCGATGCGATCGCGGAACGGCAGAAAGCGATCTCCGACAGCGAAGCCAAACTCAAAGGAGCTTCGCCCAAGAGTGTGAAACTCTCCGAAAGCCTCGACAAAAACAAACGCGATCTCGAAGCGACCCGAACGATCATGTGGAAGGCCAATTGGGAGAAACAGAAACACATCTTCACTTGGCCCAAAGGTTCGCCGAGTTACGCTCGCTTGGAGAAAGAATTGCGATTCGGTGATCCTATCACCAACAAATCTTCCGAACGCTCCGAGTTTCTCCGTGAGGATAACTACAAAAAGCTTTACGATGAACTACGCGACATCCTCGCCCCTACGCAGCTGGGACCGACGGGGGATTACCTGAATGTACTCACCCGTTACGTCCAGTGGGATCAGCGGAAGACTCCTACCAGCGAAGAAATTTGGCTGGCTCTCGAAGACTACTGGGTCTACCGCGAAATCCTCAAAACGCTGGCGGACGTAAACAAGAGCGTGGCCACCTTCACTTTGGTGGGCGATGCCCAGAACGTGCCTCCCGAAAAGGATCGTGCTACCCTGATCAAAGCACAGATCTTCCGCAGCCGCTTGTGGGAATTGGAAATTCGCATTGTGGAAAAGTCGGTGAAGGGAGCCAAGGAAACTTGGCTGCGGGGGCGGATCAAAAACCTGACGGATCGGGTGCTGCCGCTGAGCTTGAACAACAAAATGGTGCTCAACGTCTGGTTTGATCCCTCGAAAGAAGCGCAACCGGTGCCTTTCGTCGTCCAGGGAGAACAAGTCAAGGCCGATGAGACACTGGAAATCCCTGAATCGCCAGAACATCGGCTACAATCGTTGAGTCCGCAAAAAATCTTCCGAGTCGAGCAAGTGTTCGATACCAAGACCGTACCCATCAAACGACTCGATCAGTTTGAATTGTTCTACGGCAGCTCGCGAACCTGGTCCAACAATTTGAAGATGACAGCGTTCAGCGAGAAAATTGTCGAGGAAGAAAGCCAAGGCAGCACGACCGCTTCGGGATCAGATGGATTTGGTGGTCCCACGGGACCTGGGGGAGGACCCATGGGGCCTGGCTTCCCCGGCGGACCTGGGGGACCGGGAGGAAGCTCACCTTTTGGCCCTGGAGGTGGCCCAGGGCAAGCGAGTAGCGACTTCACTCCCAATGGCATCAGCCGGAAGCGTTATGTCGAACGAACGGTCCAAGTGCGCCGAATGCCTTTGGCCATTGTGTTGACGATGGATCAAGCGTTCTTGCAAGATCTAATGGTAGCTTTGCCCAACTCCGAACTACGCTTACAAGTGACTCAGCAATATTGGCGTCGGATCAGTGCCAATGCTTCCTCGCCTACCGGGGTCGGTAATCCGGGGGCGATGATGGGACCTGGGGATGAAGACGGCGGAATCAATCCAGGACGTCCCGGCGGATTATCAGGACCGCCTCGGCGACCTGGTCCACCTGGGGGGCCGTTGGGACCTGGACCGATGGGACCTCCCGGTGTTGGGTCGGGGTATCCCGGTGGCCCAGGAACGGGGATGCAAGGTGGCTCGGCTCTCACTGGTTTGGCCCGAGAAACGCCTCTGATCCAAGTGACCATTTATGCCACGGCTTCTCTGTATGAGGCTGCCGACAAGCCGAAAGAGGAAGGGAGCAGCGGTACTACATCCACGGGACCGGGAACGACCACGACGACACCGCCGGCCAACCCATCCCAACCGAAACTTCCTTCGGGACCAGGGGGGAATCCGGCTCCTCAAGGGCCGAATCCGAATCCTCCAACGCAACCGCAATCTCCGGCTCCTCAGCCGCCCAATCCGATAAACCCGGCGAATCCTCCGGCAAAGAAAAATTCACCGGCAAGTGGAGGAAATCCCATGAATCCGATGGCCAATCCGTCGAATCCGTCTCCGGGAACCTCGCCCCCAGCTCCTGCGCCAGCTCCGAAGTCGTAGGCCAATAGCGGGGATGTCCGTGAGAGACTTTTCAGCGACAGGCTCTCTCTCACGGAATGCACGGTATGTCCAGCTTGCAAAGCGATAGAGTCTAAGAATGTTATGTGAAGATGATCACGAAACTTGGGCCCCGAGAAGAAGCATCCGTTCGATGGCTCCCTGGGGGAGCGGAAAAATAGGAAATTCATCATGGCAAAACCCAAACTCGATATTCAACAACTCATGCTCGACAAGGGCGAGAAAATTATCCTCTTCGCCGGCTTGGGCGTGATGGGATTGTTGTTGTTGTTGGGAATTATGGTAATCGCCGACGCGCCCGACGCAGCGGCCGAAGCGCAGAAGCAAATCCAACTGGCTCAACAAAAAGAAGCGGCAATGTTTTCCGGCGCGGTCACCGAAGACATCAAACTACCGCCTTGGGCCGAGAGACGCGGACTGGCCGAACCTGTTCGATTGAAAGATCACCTCGTCAGTATCCCTTACTTTGATCCGATTGCTTCGTTCGACAATAAACGGATGAATCCCGAGGTGCTGACGGTCATCGAAATGCAAGCGGATGCGATTCGGGCCAAACTGCGGGCATATGACTATCTCCCCCCCACCGAGAAAGGCGGGAAAGGGCAAATCGGTGTCTTGATCGCACGCAAGGATCAGAAAGACAACAACAAGAAAGCCCAAGATGCATGGAAGAACTTCCGCAGCAAGCAAGGTTCGCGTCCGAAGTCGGGGCAAGGGGGAGGACCGGGGAATCTGGTAGGTCCGGGTGGGCCTGGTGGCCCCGGGGGCCTTCCGTTAGGTCCGGGTGGCCCTGGCGATCTAGGGGGCTCCGGTGGACCGGGTGGTTTCCCCATGGGACCGGGCGGACCAGGAGGACCGGGAGGCTTCCCCATGGGACCGGGCGGACCGGGACGCTTGGGGGGGGGCGGGATGATGCCTCCGGGGGGGCAAGGGTATCCCGGCATGGACGGACCCGGCTATGGCGGCATGGGCTTTGATCTCACTGCCCGGCGCATGGAAGTGCAGTACATCGATGAAGACAAGGAATTGTCGGCGGATCAGATCCCGGCGGAAACCATCTTCCCGGTGCGGATGGTCGTCGTGAATGCCACCCTGCCTTACCGAGCGCAACTCGATGCCTTCCACAAAGCGTTGCGTATTCCTAAGGAACAGGGGTTGGGCAACGATTACCCGCAGTACCTCGGCTTCCGCGTGCAACGCAAGGTACTGACGCTCGATGGCAAGGTCTTCTCCGATTGGAAACCCTTGGATTACAAACGCAGTTACGCCGATGTTATCCACATTCGCAAGATCGAAGATGCACCTGATGACAACCTCGCTTACGCCATCACGCCGATCAACGGCTACGGCCAAGAACTGGTGTTGCCTCTGCCAGCGTTGATCGATACCTCCTATCCGCCGATCACCCGGCTTCCCAAACTGAAGGAGATGATCGATCGGCAAGCCGAATTGGCCAAAGGAGCCCAACCGCAGGTCAATAGTTTTGCCAATCGCCGGCGTAGCGAAGGCATCTTTCAACCGACCTATAGTTCGGGGCAGGCCAATCAACCAGGCGCAGGTTTGATGAACCCGGGCGGATTCCCGATGGGATCGGGTGGCCCAGGGGCAGGACCGGGGATGCAACTACCGGGAGTTCGACCGCCGGCTGGGGGCTTCCGCGATGATGGACCGGGCTTCCCTGGTTCGGGCGGGCCCAATCAGATGCAATCCAACTTCGTCGATCCCGACTATGCTTTGGTGCGGTTCATCGACACGGATGTGCAACCAGGGCGCAAGTACATGTATCGCATCCAGATGGTGATGCAAAATCCCAACTGGAACCGTGGCGACAAGAATGACCCGATCAACAGCATGGTATCGATCCCCGAAGATGCCAACATCAAAGAGTTGGTTTCGCCGTGGTCGGAAGTGATGACGGAGCAAGACGCGGTGGCGTTTGATGAAGAGCAATTCATTTATGCTCTTGACCGTGCTCCTGAGCGGTTGAAAGACAAATTAGAAGAGGCATGGGTGCAGATTCATCGCTGGTATGAGCAGATCCCTTTGTCTGAACGCATCAAGGAACCGGTGGGGGATTGGGTGATCGGCGAAGTAAAAGCCCAACGCGGCCAACCGTTGGGAGGCAAGAAGTATGTGGAATTGCCGCTGTGGTCCTCTGAATTCAACATGTTCTTGATTCGGATACCGAGCAAAGATGCGCCGGTTCGCGGCCGTCCGGCGAAGATTACTCCTGAAGGAGTCGAAATCGATCTTTTCTTGCCGTATTTGGTCGCAGACCTCGATGGTGGCAAGCGATCGTTCAAGACCAGCAAGAATTCCAACGCGGTCGATGAGAGTGCCACGGAAATCTTGCTGTTCTCGCCCCGGGATGGAACGCTCCGCGTACTGAACAGCGCGATCGATCGAGAGAAGCCCGAACGCGAAGCACGGGAACGGCAATGGAAGGCGTGGATCGCGAAAGTCAAGGAAAATCGGCCCAACGAACGGCCTAGCGGTCCGGCCAATCCGTTCGCTCAGCCAGCCGGACCGGGGGCAGGACCCGGAGGAAACATCCGAGGCAGCTAAAGCTACAAAGATAGCCCAACTGGGATCCTCCCCGTGAAATCCCACTGGGGGTTCACGAGGACTTTTTGTTGCCTCTTGATCTCAGAATCGAACTGTAAATGCCCCGGAGGTGCGTCCTTGGGCAACGACAATTTGGCTCAGGATCAGTTGCAGTTGCCCTTGAGCTTGCAGGTGAGCAAATGCACCGCTACCGTAGAGAACACGGTAGTTCATGTTTTCAGGCAGAATGCTACCTGCCGTGGGGCGAGAAGCCTCGACTTGAATCATCAAAGTGCCCTGCCGCGTTGCCAGAGCGAGCATGCCGATGACTTGCCCCTGATGCGAGACGCGAATCACCGCTGACATGCTCACTCGACCAAGTCCCGTCACTTGACCGAAGCCGGCAAAGCGATAATCGACGGCCTGCCCGTTGCGCACTTGGTGAGAGGAGAATTGGCCGGTGATCATGCCGGAGAGAACTTGTTGAACCGGTGGGATCGTGGTAACGATCGCATGGGCGGGAGGTTGCAACAGCGTGGCAGTCGATGGAGTCAAGCGAACTTCCATCTCATCGACGTTCAGCTTGGTTTTGACGGTGGTCATCATGACCTCCTGTAGCATCGAACTTCGGCAGCCCCAAGCCTTGGTGATCTACTCGGGATACTGCGTAAGGTTCGCGAGAATCCCGCGAGAGAGCCATCGGATCGTACCATTACGCCCGATGTTCCGGGCGAAGGGATCGCAAGATGGCCACGCGACGGTCTCAACGCCAGACCGACTGGCGGAGTTGCGTTGCGTTCGGATTCTCTCGTGGGGGTGCTGGCGCTGAAGGTACTACTTAATTCGGTTGATCGTATCGCGATCTTTGGTTTCGACCAACCAACCGACCTTTCGCCTATTAGACGCCTCTGGTCGCGGTGGCTTGCGCGCTGGGACGCAGGATTTTTCAAGAGCAATTTTGCCAAGATCTGGTCACGCTGGCTTGCGCGTGGTGGTACTGGAATTTTCAAGAGCTATTTTGCCGAGACTGGCTGTGCAGTTATGCCGCGAAAGTCGTAGAACGGTTCCACATCGACATCCTCACCGCAGGTGGCAGAAAGGAGCGGAATGATGAGCGAGGCTCCGGGAATTCGTCTGGCGTTCAGCACCAATGCCTACTTGAATTATTCGTTTGCGGAGGCTGTGAGCCGATTGGCGGCCATCGGCTACCGTGGCGTCGAGATTATGGCGGATGTGCCGCATGTGTGGCCTGCTTACCTGTTGCCGGAACAAAAACAGGCGATCCGGCAGACGCTGCAACAGCATCACATGGCGATCTCCAATATCAATGCCTTCATGATGCATGCAGTGAACGATCGCCGACAAAAATACTGGCATCCTTCTTGGATCGAGCCGGATGTCCATTATCGCCAAGTCCGTATCGATCACACCATGCGGGCGTTGAGTTTGGCCAAAGAATTAGGGGCCGTTTGCATCACGACCGAACCCGGAGGGCCGGTCGAGCCGGGCCAATCGTGGAAGGCAGCCTTGCACCTATTTGTCGAGATGCTCAAGCCAGTCTTGGAGCATGCCGAGAAAGAAGGGGTGCTTCTGTTAATCGAACCGGAGCCGGGATTGCTGATCGAGACGGCCGATCAGTTTGAAGAATTGATGCAGCATCTGGATTCCCCCGCCGTCGGGTTGAATTTCGATATTGGCCATGCCTTTTGTGTGGGGGATGACCCCGGCCCAACCTTGGAACGGCTCGCCTCGTGGGTGCGGCACATTCATTTGGAAGACATCGCCGCGACCCGGGTGCATGCGCACTTAATTCCGGGGGAAGGTGCCATCGATTTCGCGTCGGTTTTTGCGGCCATGCAAAAAATCGGTTATCGCGGTTGGGTGACCATCGAATTGTATCCCTACATCGCTGACCCCGACACGGCGGCCCGCACCGCCCGCGAACGCATCCGAGCAATCGCAGGAACGCGGTTGCTCGATTGAATGCCACCGCGAGATAGTGTTCTCGATAAGATCGATGGCCTCGATCGATGTCAGCCAAGCAATTGCCGCGAGCGGTCGAGCAGCGCTTGCCGTAGATAGTTCAACATCGGCTTGGCTATCGCATTGAAATATTGCCAACCGTGACCGTCGCGGGAGGTCGAGAAATCGATCAAATGGGGAATGCCCAACGCCGTCAACTTCTCGTGCAATCGTTCGTTGCCGCGGAGCCAGAAGGTATCTTGCGGATCAATGGCAAACCAGATGTGCGAGGGAAACCGCAGCGGTGACACATGCAAAGTCGCCGTGTCTTGCCGACAATGTTCGCGACTGGGGTACATCTCATCCAGCGGCGAACCGTGACCGTACCATTCGTGAAAATCGATGGCCGAGGCGACGCCAGCGACCACGGGAAAGCGTTGCGGATATTTGAAGCCAAGCCGCAACGCCCCTTGTCCCCCCATGCTGATGCCGGCCAAGGCAATCAGATTCGTTTCCCATCTGGTTTGGACTGCGGGAAGCACGTCGTGGAGTAACCACTGTTCGGCAGTCCGGTTCGCGTCGAATTCCTGACAAATGCGATCTGACCACCAGGAACGTTCCCCATGCGGGCAGGCACAGGCGAAACCGAATTCGTCCAGTGCCTCGGTGTAGATAGGATTGTCCGCCAAAGTTTCTTTGCCGATGCCATGAAGGTGTATCAAACCGAAAGGGAACGATGTATTCTTGGGCGTGAACCAGTCCACCCGTTTGCCCGCGATGTCGCTTCGTCGCCAACCCGACCGCATGACTTATCCCTCGGGAAGTGATTTCCAGATCGCCTCGACGCCGATCGATTCTTTAAGTATGGTAGCGTTGTTGCTCACCCAATGAGGTGAATAAGGGGGGCAATTTATGGCAACCTCCTCGGCATTCCACGAACCAGATACCGAGTGGGAACCACTCCCCGCGGTGGAACGTCCGGTTCGCTGTTGGCGCGATAAGTTCCGCGAAGCCTTCCGCGGCATCAAACTCGGCGTCCGGGGGCACTCGAGCTTCGCCGTCCATTTCTTCGCCGCCGCGGTCGTGATCGTAATGGCGTGGGTGTTGGAATGCGACTGGTGGGAATGGTCCCTGTTGCTGTCCTGTATTGGCGCAGTCCTCACGGCGGAGTTGTTCAACAGCGCGATTGAAACGCTCTTTCACGGGTTGGACCGCGAAACGAAAGGCCGGCTGAAAGGGGTTCTCGACATCGCGGCCGGAGCCGTGTTGATGGCCAGCCTCACCGCCGCGACGGTCGGACTGATTGTCCTTGGCCATCGCTGGGCGGTGTACCTCCACTGGATCTCCCCGAACTGAATAGGTCGCTTGATCAAGCCGCACGTGGGGGGCGAGCCTTCGTCTTCGGTTCCCATAGTGGGTCTGCGGAGGTGGACCGCAGCGGACCGAAGTCGCGTCATTGAGGGCGCGCGGTCGGTATTCCGGTAGGCATGCGTTGCGGATAATTCCCCGGCACCGGCGGCGAAGGGGAAGCCAGAGGAAGCGATGGCATCGATGGTGCCGGAAGAATCACCGGCGTTGCCGGGATCGGTTCCCGCAGTGTTTCCGAAAGTACGATGCGATCTCGGGGTTTGAGGAAATCCCATTCGTCTTGGCGTTCCTCGTTTTTCACCACGACGGGGCGTGGTGTCGGTGCGGGTTCCAGGTACGGCCGAAAAGGGCGATCCAGCGGGGCTGCGACCGGCACTCGGCTGGCAGATTCGGTTAGAGCACGAGTGAGCAAGTCCAGAGTGACACTGTGACCGGGGATCTGCGTCGGACTCAACTCTTGGAGCCGAATGCTTTCGGCAAAAGGCGGTAAGGGCACGTCGCGGTTCGGATCGTCGGGAGCAATGCTGACGATCCTAGGAATTTGGCCGGCTTGCACAGTGAAACCTTCCAAACCATTCGGGCTAAGCAGAAGCAAAGCATCGATAGGGACTTCCGATCGAGACATCTGTTCGGCTAGTGCGCGTGCGGTCTCGGCTCCGCGATCGAAACCGACAACGATGAAACGGGCATCGGGATCTTCCGCGTGGAGACGTAGCATTTCTCGACCAAAATATCCCTGATGATACATCTGCCCCAAATAAGTTTTGCGAAAACCGAGCTGGTGAACATAGTTCCGCACGCCTTCGAGGTCGCCGGCCTGGAACGGATCAAGTCCATTGATGAGGAAGAGATACACTTTGCCGCGTGCTTCGGCCGGCAGACTGGCACAGACCTCGGCAATTTCCAGCGGTGGGGAGCCAACCTTCTTAGCCAATCCGAGGCATCCGCTCGCCCCCACTACGAAGGCAGTTCCCAGAATGCCGCCCCCCAAGCAACGCGACCACCATCGAGAAGCTAGGAAAGCCAGGGAAGGTATCATTGCTTATCTCCCGCAGAGCCGTTAGATTCCGCAAAGTCGTTACTTTCTTTGTGTCGGCAATCTCGGGAGACTTTCTCCAATCGGATAAAGTGAATCGAGACGAGAATGATGGCAAGGCAGTAAAAGTCGTAGCTGTACCACCGTGCCAACGTCATGGTAAAAACTCCAGTGGCGGGAAAAAGTTGCTCTCCTTTTGTAAGTTCGTTTCTGGTAGAGTGCTGTTGTCCTCGGCGGAGGCGGTCAGCATGGAAGTTGACCCGCGGAACGGTTCAGTAAAGCAGTAGGCTGTCGGCAAGGAGGTCGAAGCGTGGCACGTCCTTGGCGTCTACGCCATAAGCTGTTGCTCGGCCTGGGATTGGTCGTCGGCAGTATTGGGCTACTGCTGTCGGGGACGCTTCATGGGCTATCGGCATTTCTCGATACGACCAATACGATTGACCGCAAGTTGGTGGAGTTGGCAGCCGTCGAGAAACTTCGGCGCTCGCTGGGCAATACGCTTTTGCCCGGCGATTCTCGGCAGAGTTATGCGGACGAACCGGCGCGACTCAAAGCTAAACTCGCCGAGGCACGACAGAGCTACACGGCTTACACCGAAGAATTCGATCGCACTCGCAGTTTGAAGCGTGATCCCGACAAGGGATTCGTCGAAACCAGTCTGATGGAAGATTTCGACGTTGCGTTCTCCCGCTTTGAGAAAGCCCTTGAAGCCGCCATTCAACCGAAAGAACTCGCAGGTAGCAACAGCAGTGTCTCGATTAGTGAAGATCCCGAATTGAAAGCGGCCTACCATCGATTGATGCAATTGACGGATGAGTTGAGTGATGCCTTGTACAAAGACATGTACCAAAGCATCGGCTCCGCCCGCCGACAAAACCATCGAAGTCTGTTTATCATCTCGTCAGCCACCGTGTTGGGGGTGCTGTTGGTGTTGACGATGTTGTACCTGTTTTCCGCATGGATCTTCCGTCCGATTCGACAGCTTCAAGCGGGGGTACAACGTGTAGCCAATGAAGACTTCGATCATCCGATTGTGCTGCAATCACGTGATGAACTCGAAGAGCTGGCCACCGCGTTCAATCAGATGACGCAACGACTGCAAGACATCTACCGTGATCTAGCACGTCAGGTGAACGAGCGAAGTCGGCAGTTGGTGCGTTCGGAACGCTTGGTGTCGGTGGGCTTTCTCGCAGCGGGGGTGGCCCATGAAATCAACAATCCCCTGGCCAGCATTGTTTTTTGTTCGGATGCTCTCGAACGCCGTTTACGGGATCTATTGGCCCGTTTCCCGCAGGAAAGCGAGATTGTCTCGAAATATCTGAAAATGATCCATGAAGAGGCCTTCCGTTGTAAAGAAATCACCCGTCGATTATTGGAGTATAGCCGAGTCGGAGAATCGCGACGCGAACCGACGAACTTGGCCGAACTGATTCAGAGTGTGTTAGAAATCGCGCAGCACTTGCAAAGCTGCAAAGGGAAACGGATCGTCTTCCAACCGTTGGCCCACGTTGTGGCCGCGGTCAATGCCCAGGACATCAAATCCGTCGTGTTGAACTTAGTAGTCAACGCCCTGGATAGCATGGACGAGGGGGGCACATTGACGATCACTTTGACAGTCCGCGGCACCATTGCCGAAATGGTTTTCGCCGACACTGGATGCGGCATGACGCCCGAAGTGATGGAGAACATCTTTGAGCCGTTCTACACGCGGAATCGGACCGGCAAAGGCACCGGGCTAGGACTTTTCATCAGCCATCAGATTGTGGATCAGCACGAGGGAGCAATCGAAGTGACCAGCCCTGGAATCGGGGCAGGGAGCGTATTCACGGTTCGATTGCCCTTGCAGCCGACCACGCGGCGCTCGCTCGTTACCATGTCCAACGGCCAGGAAACGAATGCGGGAGATGGATCGTCGGCTTTGCTGGACAACCAGCGATTGCGCCTCGCGGAGGTCGGGAGTAAGGATGTTGGGTCGGCGGATGCTTCGCCTAGCCCCCATTGGACGGAGGATCGACGTGGCCAAGCCGCAGCATAAACCTTTGCGAATTCTGTTTGTCGATGATGAAGCAGCCTTGCGCGAGTTTATGCGCAACGAACTTCCGTTGTTGGGCCATGAGGTCACCGTTTGTCCCGATGGTCGCAGTGCTTTACGAGCCATCGAACAAGGGAGTTTCGATGCGGCCATCTTGGATCTGAAGATGCCCGATATGACGGGCATTCAGGTGTTGTCCTTCCTGAAGAAGGTATCTCCTGATACCGAAGCCGTCATGATGACCGGTTTTGCCAGCAAGGAAACCGCTGTTGAAGCGATGCGTTTGGGAGCATTCGATTACATCGAAAAGCCGTGTACTCTGGTCGATATGGAAGCGATCCTGTTACGCATCATCGACAAACGACGGCTGAAAGATAAAAACCTCGCCCTGCAAACCCGGGTGCAAGCTGCGGAAGGGGGAGGCACGCTGATCGGCAACGCGCCGGCGATGTATCCAGTGCGACGGATCATCGATATGGTCGCGCCGACGGACGCCACCATCTTGATTCTCGGCGAAACCGGCACCGGCAAGGAAATGGCAGCGCGAACGATCTATCAGAAAAGTTCCCGCAGCGACATGCCATTCGTGCCAGTCAATTGTGCCGCCTTTTCCGAGAACCTCGCCGAAAGCGAACTGTTCGGCCACGTCAAGGGGGCCTTCAGCGGTGCCGACAAAGATCACAAAGGTCTGATCGAAGTGGCCAACGGTGGTACGTTATTCCTCGATGAATTAGGCGAGTTGAACTTAAACATCCAAGTGAAGTTGCTCCGCTTCCTCGAATCGGGGGAAATTCGTCGTCTGGGAGATACCAAGCCGTTTCGCGTTGATGTCCGGGTCTTGTGTGCCACGAACCGTGATATCCCCGCGATGATTGCTCGCGGCGAATTTCGCGAAGATCTCTACTATCGCATCAACACCTTTGAGATTCGTTTGCCGCCGTTGCGTGAACGCCGAACCGACATTCCCGAGTTGGCGTTGCACTTGTTGGCTCGCTCTGCGAAACGACCCAAAGAGCAAGTGGCATCGTTGCTGACGCAAGAAGTGATCGATGTGTTGGTGAATTTCGATTGGCCTGGGAATGTGCGGCAGTTGGCGAACGTGATGGAATATGCCTATATCGTGGCTGGGGGGCAGCCGATCACCCCGGCTCATCTTCCTGGCTATGTACGGACCCCCACGGTTCGAGCAGCGACATTGCCCATGTCACCGACTACGACCGCAACAGCCGCTGGGACAGGATCGCCATATGTAGCGGCTACTCCAACCAACTCGGCGACTCCGGCCAACCCGGCAACGCTTCCCCTGCCCACGCATCGGGGAGCGACCCTCCCCCCAGTGATGACGATTGCTCCACCGGCAACGACGGGCACGTC
>CALEEC010000071.1 GCA_937949245.1 uncultured Gemmataceae bacterium
AGTCGAGCCGGCGTTTGCCCACTGTGTCGAGGAATTTTTCGGCCACCAGAGCTTCGGTGACGACTTTACCGATGGTCCGTCGTACCGGGGTGCCGGCCAACTCACTGGGGCCGAACACCAGCGTGACGGTGGGTTCCGTCCTGAGACGAATCGTCGGTTTGGTCGAGGTGGTGTTTTCGGCTTTCTTTTCTTCGGGCAGAATGCCACGCTCCCAGATTTTCATCTCGACGCGGTTTTCGTTGGCAAAGGCCGCTTCGTATTGCCCTTCTTTGACTGGGAAATCTTTGATACGACGGCCTCCCCCTGCATCAACCGGTGGATTGAGCTGGCGAATCAGCGACGTGATCGCATTCGTGTTGGCTTTGGTCGATTGGCCGGTCGAGTCAATCACCTTCCATTCGGCCGGTTGACCAACTTTGCGCAATTCGATTTTCTCTCCCTTGGTGCCGAACTGCAAGTCGATGGCATCGACACTTTCTTCCTGCAAACGCACCAAGTCTTTGTTGCGCAGGATCTTCTTGTCGGCCATCAGGTCGCGGATCAGTTTGACTTCGCTAGCCAAGACGGCAACCACGGGTTTGGTGCCTTCGACTTGGGCGTAGCACTTTTCCGGCGAGCTATTGGGAATGGCCGAGCCGATCAACAGCACTTCGCGGGTCGGTTGTTTCGGGTCGTTGGTAGCTTCGCGGGTAATTTCGATGCGGATGCGTTCTTTGTTGTCGGGATTCAGCCCATATTTGGCCGGGTCGCTGGGTTCATCGATGAAGTCCGCGGCGCTGGGCACCCGCATCGAGGTGATCACCGTCCCCAAGCGGCGGATACCGGTGATCGCTTGCCCCCCTGCGGGACCACTGCCTTCGATGTCGGCTTCGCCCAATCCCGGAGGCTGGACGTACTCCCAACTCGATTGCGTCCGCACCAGTTTGAGTTCTTCTCCCCCCGTGGTGATCTGAATCGACTTCAGTTGTTCGGCTGGCGTAACGACGCCCAGACCGATCAGGTCGAACAAACGGAAGTCCCCCAGTTTGCGCACCAGGGCCGAGGTTTCGCCCTTGAGCGCTTTCTTCGCGTCATCGGAGATAAACAGATTCCGCAGTGCCCCTTTGCGGACGGCCAAGGGAGTCTTCGGATCGTCGGAGGTGGTGACATACAAAAACGGTCGTTCGCCCGCCGAGATGTTGCCCAGAGCCACGGTAACGCTTTTATCGCTCCCTCTTTTGAGAGTCACTTTGACGCTCGGATTGTCCAGCCCGTGGACCGCGAGGTTTCTCGTCAGGTCGGTATTGCGAGTTTCCTTGCGCACGGTCAGCCATTCTTTGACGATCTCATCGACCAAAGTGGAATTGATCCGGGCGTCAAACGGAGTGGCTAAACGCCAAACGCCAGCTTCACCGCGGACGAAAACGAGCTTTTCTGCAGTCGGTCGCGTGATTTCGATTTCCAAGGTATCGACATCCGTATGCTTCAACGCGGCGCTAGCGAACTTCTGCAACAACAGCCCTTCCTTACTGGCACTGTCGGAGAAGAGTAACGACCCGGCCAGCACCGCGAGCAAAACGAACGCCGCGCCCAAAAGGATGTAGGTAGTGGTGAACTTCATGGCGTCGGGGTTCCGTAAATGATCGAGGTCAACGTCATCTCATGTCACAACCAACGGTTTGCGCACTCCGTCGGCTCACGCTACACAACAATTCGCGCACCAGAATCGGCCTATACTACCCAACGATTCGTGCGGCGGAATCGCACTGAATGCGATGGTTCGCGTACCGCATCGGCCAACGTCGTTTAGCGACGCCGAACCACCCATACACCGATGCCTAAGCCGCATACTCCTGCGATCGTCAAGATCAGCGGCACGATCAACAGCCGCCATTGATCGACCTTCGGATCGAGGCGGAAGACTTTGTATTCGTGTTCCTTGATGCCGATGTTCTGGGGTCGGCCACGCAGATAGTCCAGCGTCGCGGCAATCAGTTCGAGGTTGCTGTTGCCGCCTTCCAGGCGTTGCACATACATATCGCGATGCATCACCCCGCAGCCATAGACGACCACTCGCGGGACATTCTGATCGTCGGTCACTGCGACGCCGACCGGTTTTTCGTCCAACCCATAGTTGAACGACTTCATGATCTGCAGAATCTCGGGGTTCTTCTCTTCCAACAGAATCGCTCGTTGAGCGGCACTGATGAGCGATTCCGGTTGTCGCGTGATCCAAGTGGGGAAGCGGGGGTTGGTGGCAAAAATTGTAGTCGGTCGCATCGGCGAATTGGCCAACACCGGCAAGGTGCGGACGGTACGGCACTGCAACCAACGCAGGTCGCGATTGCTCATCGACTTAGCCAATTCGTTGGTGGCACGCAAACCTTCACTGGCCGCGGCGATACGCATCAAGCTGGGCAGTTGCGGATCTTGCGTGTAGAGAAACTCCGACTCGAGCGAGACGTTGAAACTGGACAGCAAATCTTCCAAGCCGCTATTCATCATGCGACCATCGCGGGTGAGCATCCAGCCACTTAGCAGCAAGAGTCGCCCTGGGGTACGGCCGGATTCTTTGGGCGGTGCGAGGTAGTCTCTGAGGATTTTCGCAGCGTTTTCTCTGAAAGTTTGTTCCGGTCCACCGACAACAACCACGGCCGCATCCGTAGGAACGGAAGTCACTTGCGTCAGGTCCAGCGACTTGACTTCGAAGTTACGGCGTACCAGCAGATCGCGTAACACCAATGCGGTGTCGCGGGGGGACAGGTCGGCCGAGCCGCCTTGGTCGTTGCGATCCGTGATCAGGGCTTCGCCGAAGCCGCGGGTGAAGTAGATCACTGGCTTGACTTCGCCTTCCATCATGAAGCTGAGTTCCGTGATGATTCGGCTCTCGGCTTGCAGCGTTTGTACGGGATTGCGTTCATTGTCGAGATTTTGGCCGACCAAATCGGTCGCCCGCAGGAAGCGGGCCTTCTCTTCCTGATCGCCGTAGGTCAGCAGAATGCCCATCGGGATGTTCCCTTGAGCTGTCCGCTCGATCTGCGGAAAGCGTTCGACCAGGGCAAGGATGTCGCTTTGGCTCGATCCGGGAGGAAGCAAGACCACTTTGAACTTCGGATTGACTTCCGCCATGCTGTTGAGCAAGGGGCGAATGTCGCGGTAGGGGGGCCGATCCGACTGCGGCAGCAGGACATACGCTTTGGTCTGCTGTTGGAGTTCCGACAGCAGCCGCTTGGTGGCATCGTCGAGGGTGTAGAATTTGGCTTCCGTCACATCGAGTTTGTTGGGCAACTTCAGGTGGACCACGACGTTGCCGATCACCAAAACGATCACCAACAGCACCGCATTCATGGCCACGCTATAGCCGTAGACGACGCGCCGCAGCACGACGTTGTGTCGTTCTTCCGAACGAGCGGGCATCAGAGCCAGAAACGTCGTCGTCAGCCCGAAGAGGATCATCGCCAGGCTCAGCAACACCCACCAGGCGTTATCGGTCTTGTTTTCTTGAATCCAGTCGAGCAAATCACGCCGCCACAGGTAGGCTAGGCTCAAGCCGTACAACACCGACAACAGCCCTACCAAGCCCCCGACGACCAGAAGCCAGAGTCGAGCGAAATCGAGGTTGTCCTTGCGTGTCGTGGAAGGTTCGCGCATCAACAGCGTCAAACCGCCCAAAGCTACGACGATGCCCAACAACCCGGTCCAGATACCGGACAACAGTCGATCATCGCGGAGGATATACGATTCTTTACTCTCCGACTTGTCGCCTTCGACCTGGGTTTTGGTCGTTGAGGTGGCCTCTGGCGTTTTTTCCTCGCTGCGAACCGTCATGGTCGTGAAGCTGTAGACCGAGATGCTCAACAGCGTTACAGCGACCACGAGGATTCCCCAAGCGAACGGCTTGCGGACGTTGATTAAGCGATCAAGAACCGTGGAATCGGCAATGGGGTTCGTCATGATTGTCCTCGTAATTGGAGCCGATCGATGCTCAACTCCAGCGGCGAGCCTCCAAGACCTTCACGGTGAGAAACAGCCAAAATACCGTCACTGACAATTGCAATATCACGTCGCGGATCGGGAGTCGGCCGGCCATAGCCTCGCTCCACATCGACAGGAAGGCCAAGCGAGCAAACAAGTTCTGCCAAAATTCGCCGACTTGAACCGACATCACACTCAAAAGCGTCAACCCGATCATCCCCAGCATGCCCATAAACGTCAGCACGGCCGCGACGATCTGATTACGGGTCAGGCTCGAAAAGAATAGCCCCATACTGAGGAACATCGCAGCCGAGGAAGCAAACGCCAAATAAAAGCTGACCATTGGCAAAAAGTCGAACGGAGTGCCGCCGATCGTTCGCAGCGCGATCAGATAGCCTCCCCAGGGCAGCCACATGATCAGGAAGAAGATCCAGACGGCGAAGAACTTGCTCAGCACGATTTGCACTTCGTTGACCGGCGAAGTCAGCAGCACTTCGAGCGTTCCTAAACGACGTTCTTCGCTGAGCAGGCGCATCGTCAGTGCCGGCACCGCGAACAAGACCGCGACCACGGCAGGGAAGTTCAAGGCGTAGTCTTGCAGGATAGGTTCTTCGACGGCACCGCGGCGAATCAGTTGGCCAACGAACAGGAAGTAGGTGATCCAACCGATCAGGGCCAAGGCAAACATGACGATGTAGGCGATCGGCGAGTAGAAGAAGGAAGTCAGTTCGCGGCGAGT